>JBEKKD010000114.1:0-10180 GCA_050010895.1 Armatimonadota bacterium | reverse complement strand
GTCTGCTCGGGCAAGACTCCGCCCGGCGCCATCACCGCGGAGCAGATCGCACGGATGGCGTGATGCCTGCACGTCGTCTGCGTTCCATTCGCGTTGCGTGGCTCGCGCTTCTCTGCGTGACCGGCATCGCTCTCATTGCCTCGAACGCGGTCGCCGACGCGCTCGACCCGCGCACGGTCGAGTCCACGACGCTCGCAAACGGCTTCAGGCTGGTGGTGTGCGAGGACCAGGCCGCCCCCGTCGTCTCCATCGAGATCATCGTGCGGGCCGGGTCGGCCGACGAGTCGCCGGAGGAGAGCGGGATCGCGCACCTGCTCGAGCATGTGTGTTGGATGGGGGACCAGCAGAGCGATCCGAGAACTGCGATAGAAGATTGCGGCGGCTCGACCAACGCAGGAACGCTGCGGGATTTTACGCGCTATTACGCCACGGTCCCGCCCGCTGATTTCGCTCGCGCCGTACGCGCGGTCGCCGACATGGTGTTGAAGTCGAAGTACGACGAGGGGGTTATTTCGCGGGAGCGCGCGGTGGTGCAGGAGGAGGCCGCCGGCCGGAGCGAGCGTCCGCGTGCCGCGCTGAACGATCTCGCCTTCGAAAGCCTGTTCGGCGCCTCGCATCCCTATGGCCGGCATATCGAAGGCAGCGAGCAATCCCTCGCCGGCATCACCAGCGCCCGCCTGGCGCTCTTCCATCGCACCTGGTATGTGCCGAACAACATGGCGGTGATCGTCGGCGGAAAGATCGCGTTCAGCACTGCCGCGAAGGCCGTCGAGAGCATATTCGGGGGCCTGTCGCCGGAGGCGCTGCCGGAGCGCGCGCCGGCCGTGGCTCGCCCGGCCGAGGGCCGCGAACGCGTGGTCGAGACGTCGCTCCAGGACGTCTATCTGATGGCCGCGTTTCTCTCCCCCGGCATCGCCGATCCGGCCAGTGTGTGCGCCAGTGACATCATCGCCACCATCCTCACGCACCCACAGGTTGGGCGACTGGTGAAGGAGGTTCAGGACAGGCGGGGTCTGGTGAAGGGGGTGGGCGTGGATTTCCTCACCCAGCGGCGGCAAGGGCTGTTCGGCGTCTGGGCAATCTGCGATGCGGAGAACGTCGACGCGGTGAAGCAGGCGATCAGCGCCGAGCTGGCGCGGCTTGCAGCGGAGCCGATCGCGCCTGCAGAGCTGACCACCGCGAAGCGCCTGCTGGGGGCCGAGTATACCTTCTCGAACGAGACCGCGGCGGAGCGGGCATCGACGCTCGGGTTCTACGAAGCGATAGACAGCTATCGCACCGCATCCCTCTATCCGTCCCTGGTGCGTTCGGTCACCGCCGCCGATGTGGCGCGAGTCGCAACGCTCTACGCGAAGGAGCCGGTCTGGATCGCCATGAAACCGGGAACGCAGCGATGAGGTGGCTGCTCGCAGCCATTGGTCTCTGTCTGCTCGTCACCTCCGCCCATGCCGAGGATGTCAGCCGACGGCTGCTGCCCAACGGCGTGCGCCTGATAGCCAAGCCGGACATGGGCACCGACGTCGCAGCGATCGAGGTGCTGCTCGATGTCTCCGCGGCCGACGAGCCGGCGGACAAGGTGGGTATTCGGTATCTGACCCAGCGTCTGCTTCTGCGCGGGACTACAAACGAGAGCGGCGACAGTATGGCCCAGCGCCTCTCAAAGGTGGGCGGCCTGTGCGATGCGTCGGTCGGGCTCGACTACGTGGAGCTATACGTGCTGGTTCCGGCCGACGGCTTCGAGCTTGCGGTCAGCCTGGTTGCCGATATGCTTCGACACCCGGCGTTCCTGCCGGATCAGGTCGAAAAGCAGAAGGAGCAGTCGGCGGCCGCGGCGCGGGCGAGCGAGGACGACCCCTTCCAGGCGGTATACCAGGCGCTGAGGGACGGCCTCTACAGGGATCACTCCTACCACAGGCCAACCTTCGGCGACCCGCGTTCCCTCGCCGGCATCAGCCGCGAGGACATCGCGGCATTCCACCAGGCCTTCTACAGGCCGTCGCGGACCGTTGTCGCGGTCTGCGGCGGCGTATCCGAGACGCGAGCGCTGCGAGCGGTTCGATCCGGGCTCGGGGACTGGCGGGCCGATCTCGCGTCGCCTCGGCCGAGAGAGGATATCGCGCCGATCACCTCCTCCGAGGTCGTCGCCCGCGAGTTGCCGGGCCAGCGCGCGCAGGTGATGGTCGGCTTCCTCGCACCGGCCGCGGGAGAGCCGGGCTACTACCAGCTCCAGGTTCTGGATAGCCTGCTCACAGGTCGGTCGAGCGCCCGGCTGCCAAAGCTGATTCGCGAGCAGCTCGGGCTGGCGTACGAGGTCTCCTCATTCTGCCCGACGCTGGCCGGCCCCAGCCATTTCGCCATCTACGTCATCACCGATCCGTACTCCGTGGAGGCGGTGCGGTCGGCTGTGCTGGAGGCGCTCGCCAGGATTCGGACGGAGCCGCCGTCCGTCGCGGAGGTGGAGAGGGCGAAGCGCTTCCTGGTTGGGAGCTACGCGCTCGGCCACCAGCGCATGCGCGATCAGGCGTACGCGCTCGCCTGGTATGAAATCCTCGGGCTGGGCAGCGATTTCGGTGACCGCTACCTCGCCGCGATAGAGACCATCACCCCCGCGCAGGTGCAAGCGACGGCGAACGCGATCCTGCAGCAGCCTATCATCGCTGTCACCATGCCTACGGACCAATGACTTCCGCCCAAAAAGGTAAGGGCGAAAGTCATCAGAAGACCAGCGAATGGCTGAAAGAAGACGTTCGCCCAATGGTACTTCATTGGGCGAACGTCCATAGGCGCGGCCTCCGTTCGTGCCAACTGTAACAAACCGCGCGCTGGTCCGGGAGGCGAGATCGCTGCGCCGAGCAGCCGAGCGGTCGGAATCCCCGGACGCAATGCGCGTTTTTCGCAGAAGGGGCTGCTCAGGGCCGCGCAGAAGCATTATAGATGGTGGTTCAGCGTTTCAGCCAGTTCCGCCCTGTTACGGTTTCCGCCGAAGTCAGGCCACGACGGACCACCCCGGTGCAGGGGCGTCTCGCCTGTGGGTGGATGCGCCGACAATGCTCTGCGCGCCCGCCCACTGTGAAAGGAGGTCAATCCTTGAACTTTCAGGACACGGCCAAGCGAGTGATGGCAGACGAACAGGTAGATCCGATCCGGCGTTTCACCGCTCCCAAGTTCACCCGCAAAGAGAACGTCGTCAAGCGGGCGATTGATGCCTACCACGTCAGTGATGTCGATAACACTGAGGTCATCTACTTCGGCCGCAAGGCGCACTCGGTATTCCAGAGCCTGGACCTTCCGGATGCCACGTGCGAGGGGCTGATCTACAAACAGCGGCTCGTGCAGACCAAGGATGGTGACTGCCTGCTGATCGCCCGGTGGAAGCCGGACCGATACATGCGCCGCTCCGCGCCCGACCAGTCGCAGCGGTGGTTCGTCGAGAAAGAGCTGTTCCCGCCCGACCTCACGCGCTTCTTCTCCCGCATCGAGAAGACGCAGCAGGAGATCGCCGATCAGCCGGAGCAGGCCGCCGCGGAGGAAACAGTCGAGTAAGCCTATTCGTCATATAGGCTATGCCTGTTGTGTCGGCGGTCCGCCCTCGGGCGGGCCGCTTTGGTTTGGAGGGGCCGGCCTTCCTCTCCACGATGACGGAGGCAGAATGCGAGGGCGGGCAAGAGTTGGCACATGTGCCCTTGCTTGACAAGCCCTCTGCCCCGTGTATGATGAGAGCGTACAGAGCCCGGTGGCTGGCGGGCGATTGCCCGCGTGCAGAGCGAATATGAAGATCGATCTTGCCAACATCGCAGGAACGCCGGGCGAGCGCGGCCGTTTTCCGATATCCGTACCCCTGGCGCCGGCTGAGGGCTATACTCCCGTCGGCCCGGCAACGGGCGAGATCATCGTCGAGAACACCGGTCCTCTGCTGCTGGTTCGTGGCACGCTGCACGTGCTGCTCAGGTCTACCTGCGCGCGCTGCCTGACCGAGGCGGAGATGTCCCTCGATGTGGAGTTCGAAGAGGAATTCGCGTCACAGGGCACGGCGGCGGATGTCGAGACTATGGACCGGGATGAGCCGGAAGCGGCGGCGATCTCGGATTATGTCTTGGACGCGGGCGAGTTCGCCCGCCAGCAGGTTCTGCCGAGCCTGCCGCTCGCGTTCGTGTGTCGGCCGGACTGTCGCGGCATCTGCCCGACCTGTGGCAAGAGTCTGAACGACGGCCCCTGCGGATGCGAGCCGGCCTCGGCGGACGACCGCTGGGCGAAGTTGCACGATCTGCTCTGAGGCGGCCGGATTCGTCCTGTCGCGAGGGCGCGCGCGTCCACATGAGGACGCCGCATTCATTTCTGGATGCTGGTATGGAGGAGTTCCGTGGCATTACCGAAGAGACGACATTCGATCGCCCGCCAGGGCAAGCGGCGAGCGAACTGGAAGATCAAGCCGCCCACGCTGATCCAGTGCCCTGACTGCCGGGCGCTGCGGCTGCCCCACCGGGCCTGTCCCGCCTGCGGGAACTACGCGGGCTCCAATGTGATGACCGTGAAGCAGCACGTCCATCGTGGCCGCACCTAGAGGGCCCGATCGCATGCCGGCAGTGGAGGCGTGGTTGCCTTGAAGCCAATCGCCCTTGATGCCATGGGCGGGGATCACGCGCCGCAGGCCACGGTCGAAGGCGCAGTTCGGGCTGCTCGCAGTCTGAACGTTCCGGTCCTCCTGGTAGGCGACCGGGCCCAGCTTCGGGCCGAGCTCGATCGCCACGCGCCCGTTCCGCCGGGAATCGAGATCGTGCACGCCGGCGATGCCATTGGCATGGAGGAATCGCCGGGCGCTGCGCTGCTGCGCCGCCGGGACGCCTCCATCATCGTGGCGGCGAATCTGGTGAAGGATGGCCGCGCGTCGGGCGTCGTGTCCGCCGGCAACTCCGGAGCAGTGATGGGCGCGGCCGTGCTCCGACTCGGGATGCTGCAGGGCGTCGATCGGCCTGCCATCGCGATGATCCTGCCGAACCGGCACGGGCGCACGGTGATGCTCGACGGCGGCGCGACCGTTGACTCGCGGCCCGAGCACCTCCGCGACTTCGCCATCATGGGATCGGCCTACGCCCATTGCCTGCATCATATCGAACGGCCACGCGTGGGGCTGCTCAGCATAGGGGAGGAGCCCTCGAAGGGGAGCGCACTGAGCAAGGGCGCGTTCGCGCTCCTGGAGAAGACGCCGATCAACTTCATCGGCAACGTCGAGGGCAAAGAGATCGCGCTGGGCGCGGTAGACGTGGTGGTGTGCGACGGGTTCGTGGGGAATGTGGTACTCAAGACGATTGAAGGGTACGCCGAGTTGTTCGTGGGCATGGTCAGGGAGCAGTTGACGGCGAACTGGCGGCATCGGCTGGGCGCATGGATGCTCAGGAAGGGCCTTCGCTCGATCGCCGATGGTCTGAACTACGCGTCACATGGCGGCGCGCTTCTGGTGGGTGTGAACGGGGTGTGCGTGATCGGCCATGGCCGGTCGTCGCCGCCGGCGATCGAGAGCGCGATTCGAGTGGCGAAGGAACTGGCGGACCAGGATATCGTGGCAGAAATGGCAGCGTCGTTTCGGCAGCTCACGGCCTCCCCGCTCGGGGCGGCGGCCGGACAAGACACCAACTGAAGAGGCAAGCACACACTTTGATATCAGCACCCGTCCCTGTAGGTATCATCGCGACCGGATCGTACACGCCGCCCCGCGTGCTCACCAACTTCGATATCGAGAAGATCGTCGACACCTCCGACGAGTGGATTCGCACTCGGACCGGGATCGTCGAGCGCCACATCACCGAACCGGATGTCGCCACTTTCGATCTGGCGCTGCGGAGCGCTACCGCGGCGCTGGAGGCGGCGAGCCTGCAGCCGACCGACATCGATCTCATCATGGTTGCGACGGTCACGCCCGATATGTTCTTCCCCTGTACCGCGTCCCTGCTGCAGCACGCCCTGGGCGTGCCCAACGCCCCGGCGTTCGACCTGCTGGTCGGCTGCACCGGTTTCATCTACGGCCTTGCGGTCGCCCGCGAAATGGTTGCGACCGGGGCGTATCGCCGCGCGCTCGTCACCGGGTCCGAGACGCTGTCGAAGATCACTGACTGGCAGGACCGCAGCACGTGCGTGCTCTTTGGTGATGCCGCCGGATCGGCGGTTGTGGCAGCGGCTCCGGAGGGCAGCGGCATACTGTCCTACTCCCTTGGCAATGATGGCGCGAACGCCGACGCAGTGAAGATCTCCGCGGGCGGATCGAGGATGCCCGCGAGCGCAGAGACCGTGGCGAACCGACAGCATTACCTCCGGATGGCGGGGCAGGACGTCTTCAAGTTCGCGGTCCGGGCGATGGTCGATTCATCGGAAGAGGCGGTGAAGCGCGCCGGCCTCGCCATGAGTGACATCGATCTGGTGATCCCGCACCAGGCGAATCTCCGGATCATCGACGCTGCTGCCAAACGGCTCTACATCCCCATTGAGAGATTCTTCTGCAACATCGATCGCTATGGGAATACCGGATCTGCCTCGATCCCGCTCGCCCTCGACGAGGCGGTGCGCGCCGGGCGGGTGAAGTCGGGCGATTACGTCATGCTCTCCAGCTTCGGCGCCGGCCTGGCGTGGGGCACGATGGTGATGCGATGGTGAGCGGAGCCGGGGCGGGCCTGGCATTTGTCTTCCCCGGTCAGGCGTCTCAGAAAGCCGGCATGGCCACGGAGCTGCTGGAGCGCGAACCGGTTGCGCGACAGTTGTTCCAGAAGGCGGGGGAGGTCCTCGGCCTCGATCTGGCGGAGCTCTGCACGACCGGCAGCGACGCAGCTCTCGCTCGTACCGACATCACGCAGCCGGCGCTGCTCACCACCTGCGTCGCATGGCACCAGGTCCTGCGCGAGCGCGGGATTCAGCCGCAGATGGTGGCAGGGCACAGTCTCGGCGAATTTTCGGCGTGGGTGGCCGCGGGCACGGTGGAGTTCGAGGAAGCGCTGCGGCTGGTGCGTCGGCGAGGCGAGCTGATGGAAGAAGCCGCCACGCGAAGGCCGGGCGGCATGGTGGCAGTGATCGGCCTGCAGGATCCGCAGGTAGCAGAGATCTGCGAGCGCGCGAAAGCAGCCGGCGTTGTAGTAGTGGCGAATCACAACTCGCCGGGACAGGTGGTCGTGTCGGGTGAGGCCGCGGCACTCGACCGCGTGACGGAGGGCGCGAGCGCGGCCGGGGGGAAGACGATACCGCTGCGCGTGTCGGGCGCGTTCCATTCGCCCCTGATGGAGGACGCCGCGTTCAGCTTCGCGAACCTGGTGTCGAAGCTCGCGCTGTCGTCCCCCCGAGTGCCCGTGGTCGCGAATAGCACCGCGGAGCCGGTGACGAACGCCGAGGCCGCGCGTCAGGCGATGTCGCGGCAGATGACCAGCCCGGTGCTGTGGACGGCATCGGTGCGGCGGATGGTGCACGACGGCGTGCGGACGTTCGTTGAGGTGGGGCCGGGGCAGGTACTCTCACGACTGATCGAGCGCATTTCATCCGATGTTCGAGTCGTGCCTGTCGGCGGCCGCGGCGGTGTGGACGGGGCGGTGGCGGCGCTCGCCGAGTAGCGCGCAATCTACTACAGGAGAAGCATCTCACACTATGACGACGCCACAGGAGTCGAGGCGGATCGCCCTGGTCACGGGCGCGAGGCGGGGCATTGGGCGGATCATCGCGCTTCGGCTGGCGAGAGATGCCGACATCGCCCTGAACGACATCGCCGACGGCATGGCTGAGCTCGAGGCGGTGGCAGAGGAGGTGCGGGCGCTGGGACGCCGCGCCGCCGTCTTCCCCTGTGACGTGCGCGATGGCGAGCAGGTCGAGCAGATGGTGAAGAATGTGGTGGCCGAATTCGGCCGCCTCGATATCTTGATCAACAATGCGGGCATCACCCGCGACGCACTGCTGCTCCGTATGACCGATGAGCAGTGGAAGATGGTGATCGACATCAACCTGACCGGCGCCTTCATGTGCACTCGCGCGGCGGCGAAGGTGATGCTCAAGCAGCGGTCCGGCTGCATCGTGAACATGGCGTCGGTGGTCGGCGTCATGGGCAACGCGGGCCAGGTGAACTACTCGGCCTCGAAGGCCGGCCTCATCGGGCTGACCAAGTCAACTGCGAAAGAGCTTGCCTCGCGCGGCATCACCGCCAACGCGGTCGCCCCCGGCTTCATCATCTCGCCGATGACGGATGCGTTGGACGAGAAGGCGCAGACGCGGCTGCACGACCTGATTCCGCTGGGCCGGCTGGGCACCGCGGAGGATGTTGCAGAGGCCGTCGCCTTTTTGGCCTCGCCTGCCGCAAGCTATGTGACCGGGCAAGTGCTGCAGGTTGACGGCGGCATGCATATGTGATATCCCTCTGATTCAACGCAGAGGCACAGCAGCTAGCACTACGGAGGTAGGAATGGACAACGGGATTCTTGAGGACGTCCGCACTCTGGTTGCGGAGCAATTGGGCGTGGACAAGGCGATGGTTACGCCGAACGCGTCGTTCGAAGAGGACCTGCGGGCGGATTCGCTGACGCTTGTCGAACTCCTGATGGCTCTCGAAGAGAAGTTCGAGCTCCCCGACATACCGGAAGAGGAAGCGGACAAGATCAAGACGGTCGCGGATGTCGTCAGCTACGTGGAGAGCAAGCGCGCGGCCGCCTGACCGGCGCCGAAGCGCTCGAGAATTCGCAGTCCACACTGCAGCAACTCCACCGCAGGAGCGTTCATGGAAAGACGTATCGCCGTCACCGGCGTGGGCGCAGTTACACCCCTCGGGCTGAGCGCCGGGGCGACATGGGAGGGCATGCGCGACGGCCGGTCAGGCATAGGGCCCGTTACGCTATTTGACGCCAGTGGCATTGCCTCGCGCATCGCGGGGGAGGTGAAAGGATTCGACCCGGCCCTGTGGATGGAGCTGCGGGAGGCGAAGCACTGCGACCGCTTCACCCAACTCGCCATCGCCGCGGCGAAGATGGCCGTTGCCGACTCGGGCCTCGACTTCGCTTCCCTGGATGGCAATCGCGCCGGGGTTGTGGTGGGGTCGGGTATTGGTGGCACGGGGACCTGGGAGGCGCAGCACCGGACGCTGCTGGAGAAGGGCCCGAGCCGCGTCAGCCCATTCTTCATCCCCATGCTGATCTCGGACATCGCCGCCGGTCGGATCGCGATAGAGTTTGGGGCGAAGGGGCCGAATATGTCCATCGCCACCGCCTGCGCCACCAGCTCGCACACGATCGGGGAGGCATCCGAGATCATCAAGCGCGGCGACGCGGATGTGATGATCGCCGGAGGAAGTGAGGCCTCGGTCGTGCCGCTGGCGATGGCAGGGTTCTGCGCCATGCGAGCGCTCTCCCGGAACAACGAGAATCCCACGGCGGCCAGCCGACCCTTCGATCGCGGTCGCGACGGATTCGTGATGGCCGAAGGCGCCGGTCTGGTCGTGCTCGAGGAGATGGAGCTGGCCAAACGGCGCGGGGCGCGCATCTACGGCGAGCTGGCCGGATATGGCATGAGCGCGGACGCCTACCACATCACGCAGCCCTGCCCCGACGGCGACGGCATGGCGCGGGCGATGGAGGCGGCTCTCGCGGACGCGAGGATCAGCCCGGATGATATCGATTACGTGAACACGCATGGCACGTCCACGGACGTCGGCGATGTCGCGGAAACACTGGCGCTGAAGAGAGTATTCGGGGCGCGGGCGAAGCAGGTGCCGTGCAGTTCGACGAAGTCGATGACCGGCCATACGCTCGGCGCTGCCGGCGGTATCGAGTTCATCGCCTGCCTGTTCGCTCTGCGCGACTCGGTTGTGCCGCCGACCATCAACCTGGACAACCCCGACCCGGAGTGCGACCTCGACTACGTTCCGAAGCACGCCCGGGAGCTGCCGGTCCGGACGGCCATGTCGAACTCCTTCGGTTTTGGGGGGCATAACGCGATTCTCATCGTGCGCAAGCTGGATTAGTGGTGTCGGGCAGGAGGCTTCATCCTGCATCGGGAGTGGCCGTGTCGAACGCGGAGAATCACCGGATCCGAGTCGTCATCCTCGACGTGGACGGTACTGTCGTCACCTGCCCCATTGACTTCGGGGCGATGCGGAGGGCTGTGGAGCGGGCCGCGAACCGCTGGTCCTTCGATCTGAAGTCACTCAGCGTGCGGGGGATCATCG
>JBEKKD010000113.1:0-10213 GCA_050010895.1 Armatimonadota bacterium | reverse complement strand
CACGGATGGCGGTTATCACCGCTATCCTCTTCTTCATCTTCGGCATAGTCCTGCTGCTGTTGGGGACCGGCACGCGACGCGCCGCCAATGCCGCTCATCTCGCGCTGTTGCCTGTGACGCTGATGAGCTACATGGTGATCGTCGGGTACCTGCTCAACGTGCGTGCCTTCTATGCCTGGACGAATGTGGGTGTGGCGCTGAACACGGGCATTGCCTTCTGCACCCTCTGTCTCGCCGCGTTCTGCGTTCGCGCGGACACGTGGCTGATGGGGATTCTCGCGGGAGAACGAGTCGGGTCGATCATGGCTCGTCGGATGCTGCCGGGCCTGCTATTCCTCCCCGTGCTGATCGGGTGGCTGCGGATAGAAGGGGAGCGGGCAGGGCTGTTCTCGTCGGAGCTTGGGGTGGCCCTCGTGGCGATCACCTACACGGCCTGCTTCCTGGCGCTGACCTGGCTGAACGCCGGGTCGGCCAATCGTGCGGACGAGACGCTCGCCTACGCCTTGCAGCGCCTGAGTGCCCACATGGACAACTCCCCGCTGGCGGTGATCGAGTTCGATTCCGAGATCCGCGTCTCCCGCTGGTCGGAGGAGGCCGAGCGGATGTTCGGGTGGACTGCGGCGGAGATCGTGGGCAAGACCATCAGCGAAATGCGCTGGGTGTATGACGAGGATGTGGAGCTGGTGACCCGGGAATCGGGCGACCTCTTCGGTGGCAGGCGCCCCCGGTCTCTGAATGTAAACCGGAACTACCGGAAAGACGGCTCCGTCATCCACTGCGAATGGTATAACTCAGCCGTTCACGATGCCCAGGGGAAGCTGGTCTCCATCCTCTCTCAGATTCTCGACGTCACCGAGCGCAAGCACGCGGAGCGGGAGCGCGAGCTCACCATCGAGTTCCTGCAGTTGGTGAACAAGAGCACCGGGACCCGCGACCTGATCCGGACGGCGGCCACCTTCTTCCAGCAGCGATCGGGATGCGAGGCCGTGGGCATCCGGCTGAAGGACGGCGACGACTATCCGTATTACGAGGCCCGGGGCTTTTCTGAGGAGTTCCTCTTGTTCGAGAACTGGCTCTGCGTGCGAGGCGATCTGGGCGAGGTCGTGCGCGACAGCGCGGGCTACCCCATCATGGCGTGCATGTGCGGCAGCGTCATCCAGGGGAGATTCGACCCCTCGAAGTCGTTCTTCACCGAGCACGGCAGCTTCTGGTCGAGCTCCGCGACTGAACTGCTCGCCACCAGCACAGAGGCCGACCGCCAGGCGCGCGCCCATAGCCGGTGCAGCGGCGAGGGCTATGAATCAGTGGCGCTCATCCCCCTGCACGAGGGAGCCGATCGATTGGGGCTGCTGCAGTTGAACGACCGGCGAAGGGGAGTGTTCACCCTCGAGAGCATCACTCTCTGGGAACGGCTGGCGGACTACCTGGCGGTGGCTCTGGCGAAGTTCGAAGCCGAAGAGTCGCTGAGGGAGAGCGAGCAGGCTCGCGCTGCCGAGGCGCGGCTGCTCGACACCATCATCACCGCGACAGACAACCGGCTTGCCTACCTTGACAAGGACCTGAGGTACAGGCGAGTCAATCTCGCCTATGCAGCAAACGCCCGCATGGCCCCCGAGGCGTTTGTGGGTCGGCGCCGCCTGGAGGTGTTCCCGAACGCCCCCGACGTCGTGGCGATGTTCCAGCGCGTGCTGGATACCGGAGAGCCGGAGATCATCCCCGAGTATACCGGCATCCCGCTCTACCGGCCGGAGGTCGGGCTGAGGACCGTCCAGATCTACGCAGTGCCGGTGAGAGACGAGCGGGGAGAGGTGGAAGGCGTAGTCACCTCGATGGTGGATATCACGGATCAGGTGCTTGCCAGAACGCGCCTTGTAAACGCCGAGCGTGCCCGAGCCGAGATGGCCGAAGGGCTGAATGCGGAAGTCAACCACCGCATGAAGAACAACCTGATGCTGGTTTCGGCCATGCTGCAGATGCAGATCGACGCGGGGGTGGATGACGCGCCCCATGCGCTGCAGCTCGCGATCAGTCGTATATCCGCCCTCTCTGCAGTGCACGAGGAGATGTACGCCGTGCATGCCGACCGCGTCCGGCTGGAGCAGGTGCTCCGCCGCGTGGTAGCGATGGTGACGGATGTGCTTGCCGGCCAGGAGGCAGAGGTGGAGTTCGCAGGCGATCCGGTGGAGGTAGACTCGCGGATGGGCAGTCTGGTAGCGATCGTTGCCAACGAACTCGTCACCAACGCCATCAAACATGGCGGACAGGAGAACGGCCGGCGCCGCATGTCGGTCGAGCTTCGCTCGCCGTCGCAGGACGGACTCATGACCCTGCGCGTATGGAACTCCGGCAATCCGATCCCGGCGGACTTCGATCCCGTTCGGCAGGCTGGGCTCGGGCTGCAGCTCGTGCAGATGCTGGCGGTGCAGCAGTCAGGGGGCACGTTTGCCGTGCAGCCGTACGACGATGGGACTCTCGTCACAGTGTCCATGAACACAGGGAAGACAGGTCGCGTGGAGTAGGAAACGCGCAAAATGTGCTGAAACTGGACAGCCCCCGGCCATGGCGTAGAGTATGCTCCTGCGGATGCAGGTGAGAACGGAGGCTCGTACCCGATCATGTTCTTCATGGCGCCGCCAGCAACACAAGACGTAGAGCGAAGCCGTCCGGTGGACGTGCGCATATCTGCCCCGCACGAGCCGGCCCGCGTGCTCATCGCTGACGATGAGGTGCTGCTGGGCCACGCGCTCAGCATGAGTTTCCGGGCTCTGAACTACAGCGTCGTCGGCCTGGCCCGGAACGGCGAAGAAGCGCTCTCGCTGGTTCGGGCGCATAGGCCGGATGTGGTCACGATGGACGTGCGGATGCCTGCCTGCGACGGGCTGGAGGCGACGCGTCGGATTATGGCCGAGCAGCCCACCTGTATCGTCATGCTGACTGCCTTCTCTGGCTATCAGGAGGCGGCGAAGGACGCCGGTGCGATGGGCTATGCCGTGAAGCCCCTCTTCCCCGCCCACATCCCTGCACTCGTGGAATCAGCGCGTCGGCGATTCGCTCGTTACATGGAGATCCGCAGCACCCAGCCATCACCCGAGGCCGCCCTTCAGACGTGGTTGGTCGTTCAGGCGGCCGTCGGGAGCATCTGTCAGAGTGGTCGTTCGGAGGACGAGAGCGCCGCGGCACTGCAGCAATCGGCTGAGGCGGCAGGGATATCATTGCTGGATGCCGCCCTGCGCGTCGTCGGCAAGAACTAGGCCCGGTTTTATTGCACTCGCGGGCGCCACCACTGGACCCGCAGCCCGACGCCCCCTGGAACGAGCGTTCCTGCACTGCCCGGCTGGAGGCGGGCAGGTGCCTCACGAGCGCGTGGCGCGCCAGGCCGATCCCAAGGGCCACGGCTCCGCGTATGCGTGCCGCCGCCACTCTGCCAACTCGGTTGCCTTTCGCGTGTCGGGGATGATGATGAGCTCCCCGTGGCGTTCCGCGGAGATGGCGGCGCACACACCGGGCAGGCTGATGTCCATGGCCCGGTGGACCCCCAACGCCGGCTGCTCGCCAGTGAGCACCGCGTCCAGGAAGCTGCGGGCGACATGCCAGGCCGCACTCCCATGGCGGGAGGCGCGTGCCTCCTCCAGGCCGTCTTCCTGTTCTATTGTCCAGGGCATGGATGTCCAGGTGCGCGCATCGTCCTCGGCGCGGCGCATCATGCCCTCATCCGCGCTCGATCGTCTCCACACCGCGGTGGCGGCGGAACCGAAGAGCGCAACGCGGTGGCCGGTGGGGTGGGTGACGTTGAAGCCGCACACGATACGCAGCACCCGGCCCGCGGCCGTGCGGAAGAGCGCCGCCTCCAGGTCCGGGCTGCCACACTCGGGATCTCGGTTTGCTGGGGTCGCCTGGCAGCTCACACTCACACACCGGTCCCGCAGCACCCAGAGTAGGGGCCCAAGGCTGTGAGTGAGGTACAGGATGGGGTGCATCTGCGCCCGCCAGTTGGGGGAGACGCCGGGCGCGTCTGCATCTTCGTGGGGGCGTGGCGTGCCGTTCTCGTCGGTATAGTGGGATCGGTTCATATCATGGAGGTACTCCGCCTCACCGTAGGAGACTTCCCCGAGCTCGCCCGCTTCGTAGAGCCGCTTCCACTCTTGCACGAAGCCCCAGTAGCACGCGTTTTCGGCCAGCATGTAGATGCGGCCGGTCCCTGCCGCTGTCTCCAGCACCTGGAGGTGGCCTTTCGCGGTGAACGACGCGGGCACCTCGCTCAGCACATGCTTCCCCGCCTCCAGCGCCATCACCACGTGCTGGGCATGGGAGGGCGGGTCACTCGCCACCACCACGGCGTCGAGTTCCGCCTCAGCCAGCATCGCCCGGTAGTCGGAGAACAGACGCGCCTCCGGGTGCGTCCCGCCCACTGCTGCCAGTCGCGCGGGTACGCGCTCGGCAACCGCCGCCACGCAGGACTCTGCGAAGTCGGAGAAGAGGCCCGCGAACATCCAGCCCCGGCCCCCTCCAACGATTCCCACGCGTATCGTTTGCGCCATACACCCGACCTCCAGGCTTCTGCCGATCGCATCTACGCCGGGCTCGCCCAGCCGGTCTTCCGGCACTCGCCGCCTCGCAGAGAGCGTTCCGACGCTCACCAGGGAGACGGGCTATCTGGGATGGCTACTGCCGGCGCGCGAAGTGCGCGCGGTAGTTCCTGCCCTTCTCTGCGCGGCAGGTGATGATAGTCTTGCCGTCCACGATCTCGCTGCTCATCTCTGACGAGCACTGCGTCGGCGTCAGCGGCTCGCCGATCGTCACGTGGAAAGTGCTGTCCTCGTGCGTCGGGTCGCTTACCGCGAGGGCAACGCCATCCGCGATCTCCTCGTAGAAAGCGATACAGGCGCGATCCGCGGACAGCTTGCCCACCGACCCCGGCGCCCAGAACACCACTCCCACCGCGCCGCGGGCGTTCTGGCGGACTGCATGCGCCCTGCTGTCGTGTGCCAGAATGGTGATCGGGTTCGATGCCGCGTACGCTTCGGTCTGCGCCGCGCTCGCGCCCGGCAGGACGGCGTATGCGTACGCGGCGCCCTTCGCCTGCACCCCGTGGTCGAACCAGAGCGTGAGGAAGGGGTTGGAATGCACGGCGGCGCTCCGCGAGTCGCTCATGTCGTGCCAGGAGCCCCTCTGCACCTCTCGCTTCGCCTTCAGGCGCTGCGACTTCGGGAAACAGTACCCGATCCCATCGCAATGCGCCCACCCAATGCTTTCCAGATCCTCGCTCCATGTCATGGAGGAGGGCTTGGCCTGCCCGTCTACGGTCAGGAGCGCTCCCGGGTCGGAGAGCGGCCACTGGTTGACGATGGTCTCGGCGGAGTCATCGCTCGGGCAGTCGATGTCGCTGCCCAGGCAGACGATCTCACCTCCGAAGAAGAACCAGCTCTTCTTGGCGGTGAGAGGCGGCACCATGGCCGCCAGTTCCATGGCAGACGTGCCGCGATCCTCGGTGAAAGCTCCACCCACGAACGCACGATGTCCCATCGGCGGCGGCCATCCCTCGATTCCCTCCGCCGGTTCCAGCCGCTTCCGTTCGACCGTGGTCCCCGGCAGGCGTAGCCAGTCCAGTGTCGGCAGCACATCGTCGGCCGCGTAGCCGCCGCCTCGCAGGAAGACCCACAGCAGCCCGTTCGCCTGGTGCCAGGAGGTCTTCCCCTCCGCGTTGATGCACTCGGCCGGCCTCGTACGATCGGAGAACATCCTGAGCGAAGCGAAGTACCCCTGACCGCGATGGACCGTGTAGTCGGATTCCCAGAAGTGCCTGTGGCCAAGCGGCGCCGACGCGGCGATGGGGCTATCCCTGATGGCCGCCCAGAGGGGCGCCGTCCGCAGTTGGTAGGATGGGTTGACCTGGTGGAAGCTCCTGGCCGCGCTGATCGCCTCGTCCCTCCGCGGATTCGCCACGTTGGCCAGCACCAGCAGCGCGAGCGGCGCCTCCATCGGTCCTTTCTCCGGCCGGGCAATCTCCCGGCCCCGGCATGAAGGGTCATAGTAGTTCTCATAGATGCACCACACGCTGCTATCCAGAACGTAGTGCGCGAACACCTCGATGCCGGCCGCGGGTATCTGGTAGCGCGTGCCACGAGCTGCCCAGATGTACTGGGGCACATCCTCGAAGAAGCTGCGACCGTAGCCGCCGGTGTACAGCAACGGCCCATGCTGCTGGAAGGAGTAGTCCTCCTTGATGCCCTCGTTGAAGGGCTGGCGCGTCGCGCCGCTTTGTACCGCGCACTGGCCGGCGATGGCCGCCTGCACGAGTTCGACGTTCCTTACGTCGGTGTCCAGAAGAGCCAGGTAGAGGTGGTTCTGGGCAAGCCAGACCATGTTCTCGCCGGTCGCGCGCTGCGCTTCACCCGGGGGTGCGTCCGGGGGGAGGAGCGTCACATGCCAGATCACGTTCCGGCCCCGCGGCGCATCCTCCATGAGCAGGTAGCGCATGGTGCTCTTGGTCTGCGCTACGGCGCCAGGACTGAGACTCCCCTCCATCAGCAGGAGCGTCTCGCCGAGCTTGCGGGGGATATGTATCTGCTGCTGCCACCAACCTCCTGAGGTCGGCCAGTCGTCGCCCACAAGGTCGTGGGCGACGGAGAGCGACTGCTCCACCGCGCCCACGAGTCCGGGATCGCCGCAGCGAGACTGCCCGGGCGTGCGGAAGCCCTCGGCCATGGCCGCGACACGACTAACATGCCGCGCCACGCGGAACTCGCGGCCTGACTGCGCTTCATAGTCGATGTCCCCCCGACCCCCGTCCGACCCCATCGCTTCCAGGGCGGCGCCAGCCGCCTGCTCAACGCCGCGGAGCGAGGCGATCACCATGGGGTCATCCCGGTCCGCCTCCGCGCCGATCCAGTAGGCCAGCAGATTGCGCTTCATGCGCGCGATATCGGCGTCTCCCGCGCCGTCCGACTCCCTCAGCACCACTGCGAGCAGACAAACAAGACAGAAGACGACAACAGCGGATCCTATTACCATGCCGGCTCTCACTCTCCAATGCTAACTGGTTCTCTGCGGAGCATGCCGTAGGGGGTTCCAGGCGCGGAGCGTCCCTCCTCCAGACCGGCCTCCGACGCGCGATAGCGGCCACGATTGCGAGTGAAATGCTGGACGTACGCCAGGAACGCGACAGGAGAAGCCCTCTGCGGCCCTAACTGGCCGTAACGGAGCCAGTCCGGTTGGGAGGGAACCCCATGAGCCATGCCTCGCCTTTGGACGAGCTGCGCAGGGAGCATCAGATGGTGCTCGCCGATATCGCCGACATCCATACTGCGATGCGAGAGACGGCCACGAGCACGGAGCGCGCTCATGACGCTCTCCGTGGGTCCCTGCGCTCGCGGCTGGACATGTTCCGCCAAGGCATTCTACTGCATTTCCGACGGGAGGAGGAGTGTCTCTACCCCGATGTCCGTCTGCTGGTCGCGCAGGGCGCCCACGGCGCCGACATCCTCGGCCAGTTCCTCCGTTCCGAGGCCGAGGAGGATATGCGGGCGCATCAAGTCATTGCGGCGCGCACCGAAGAGATCGCCTCTCTGCTCGCCGCGGGGGAGCAGCAGGGAGGACTGCCAGCGCTATCGCTCTCCCATCTCCGCACTCTCGTCGGGCTGACCCACGACCTGGTGACACGCCATGCGGAGAAGGAAGACAAAATGGTGTTTCCTCTGATCGAGCGGAACCTCAGCGGCGATCAGTTGGCGATCATCTACGAGCGTCTGCGCTCGGTTCGCGCGGTCTCCGACCTGTCCGGCCCCGAGGGTCTGGGGGAACTGCAGGCTGGGGCAGACGCGGGATCAGAGGGCGGCAGAGTGGGTTCATCGCAGTACGCAGGAGGAGGGCAGGGGCTCGCATACCCGCCTACGGGCGCTCCTGGGACTAACATGGAAGCGCCATCTGCTGGATCCTGGCAGCCGCGACCGCTCGGGCGCCGTGTCCGGGCAGACGTGAAGCGGGCTTCGAGCATTCCCGTCTATGTGATCTACGTGATCCTGCTGGGCGCGGGCATAAGCGGCGGGTGGTACTACCAGGTGCTCGACATTCTCGTCCCCAACTCGCCGAGAGCGACGGCAAAGGCCTTCATGCGTCTGATCTACGAGGGCGATATCGATGGGGCGGGCGAGTTCTGCACAAGCGAGACGCAGCCGCTCCTGGCCTCGCTGAAGCAGCAGTCCAGGTCGATCAAGGCCGCGGCCGAGGCGGCGGCCAAGAAGGGACAGCCCTGGCAACTGTCCTGGCGGGCGGCGACGGTTGAGACGGCCGGCGACCAGGCCACTGTGACCATAGACCAGACTGTGAAGCAGGGGACGACGGTCCAGTCTCTGGCATTGCCGCTCGCCCTGTCCAAGGAGAACGGGAAGTGGCGTGTCAGCTTGACGACTGAGCTGGAGCCGCTGATCGGACTCAGCCCTCCGTCCGGGACCGGGACAGCAACGCCCGATGTCACCCCTTGGGTCAAATAGCGCCCCTGGCTCCGGGGTCCCGGCGAGAAGATCCGAAAGAAAAACCAATCTCCCCCTTGACAGCCGCCATGCAGGCTGCTACAATTCCCGACAATCTCTACAGAATTACTCGATAATGCTGACTGCAACCACAGTTGAACACGCGATTCCCAGTCGGCGCGGAAAGACGACGGTGCGTTGTCTCGCGGGCATCATGTGCATGGCCATGGCTATGGCCGGGATGTGCTCCGGCATGACGTGACCCCCGCTCGAGTTCAGTCGACCAGCCTACTGGAGGCCAGGATCCGAGCGGGTCCTGGTCTCTTCTGTTTTCCACGGCCATGAAGTGCAGCAAAGGGAGGGCAAACATGATCGGCACACAGGGCGGCACGAGAAGGATCGTGACACGTGACAGGATGGCAGTCGGCTCCAGGGTCATGGGAGGAGTCGGTGTTGTCCTGGCACGAGCAGGTCGATCGAGCGTTCGGCCGACGCGAGCGCGACCGCTCACCGGCAAGCGCGCCGCCGCGGGGTGAGGATGGTTCGACGGCCGCCACCTCTCGCCGATCAGCATCGCACCCGTCACGGGCATGATCCCGGCCGTGAATGCCTTTGAGAACGACACTGAAGGGAGGAAGCTGTGAACTATGCGTCGGACGCGACCAGACTGACAGGACGGACGCCGCTGGTCCGTCTGAACCGAGTCGTGGGGAATGCCGGGGCAACGGTGCTGGCCAAGCTCGAGATGTACAACCCCGCCAACTCCGTGAAGGATCGGATCGGGGTGGCCATGGTCGAGGCCGCGGAGAGATCGGGCAAGATCGGTCCGGACACGATCCTGCTGGAGCCCACCAGTGGGAATACCGGCATCGCGCTCGCCTGGGTGGCCGCGGCCAGGGGGTACAAGCTCACCCTGGTGATGCCCGAGTCCATGAGCGTGGAGCGGCGGCAGGTGTTGAAGCTGCTGGGCGCGGAGCTGATACTCACTCCGGCGGCTGAGGGCATGCCCGGAGCGATGCAGCGGGCCACCGATCTCGCCGCGGGGGACGCGCGCTACCTCATCCTTCAGCAGTTCGAGAACGCTGCGAACCCGGCCATCCATCGTCTAACCACCGCCACCGAGGTCTGGCGAGATACGGACGGCAAGCTCGATATCTTCGTCTCGGGAGTCGGCACCGGTGGAACGATCACCGGCGTGGGCGAGGTGGTGAAGGAACTCAATCCGAAGGTGAGGCTGATCGCGGTCGAGCCGGCCGCATCACCGGTGCTTTCAGGCGGGACGAAGGGTCCGCATCCGATCCAGGGGATCGGCGCGGGCTTCGTCCCCGAGGTGCTGCGCACCGAACTGCTCGACGAGATCGTTACCGTGCCCAACGAGGAGGCGATCTCCATGACCTTCCGCCTGGCGCGAGAGGAAGGATTGTTCGTTGGCCTCTCCTCGGGGGCGGCCGCGTGGGCCACTGTCCAGGTGGCGACCAGGCCGGAGAACGCGGGCAAGTTGGTCGTGGTCGTCTTCCCTGACAGCGGCGACCGCTACCTCTCGACGCCTGCGTTTCAGGCGGTCCTGAACCAGTGAACTGAAATCCAGAATGCGAGGAGTCTCCAATGGCAGATAGAGTGCACTTCGAAACCATCGCCCTCCACGGCGGCCAGCAGCCGGATCCAACTACAGGAGCGCGGGCGGTGCCGATCTATCAGACGACGTCGTACGTCTTCAACTCGGCGGCGCACGCGGCGAACCTGTT
>JBEKKD010000112.1:0-11245 GCA_050010895.1 Armatimonadota bacterium | reverse complement strand
AACAAGGCATCAGACAAACTACAGGTGGCGACGTGGACGCGCAACGCCGTGGCGGAGGCCGGTGCGCAGCGGGATGCTGCCCCTGGGCGGGGACATTCGTCCGAGCGATGGCTCTGGTGGCTATGATGATGCTAGCCCCGAGCATCGCTCATTCTGCGACTGCCACCCTCACCTTGAGCAGTACCACCATCACGTTCCCCTCTGCCGACCCGGATTCCGTGCCGCAGATCGCCGCCAACCAGAACCCCCTGCAGGTCACTGTAAGAGTCAGCGGTAGCGGTTCGTCAGGGCTCACAGTGCAGCTATCAGTCCTGGCCGGCGGCAACCTGCGATCGGGGGCAAACTCGATCGCGATCAGCAACGTAACCTGGACCGCTCAAGGCACCGGCTTCGTCTCCGGAACCATGAGCAGCACTACTTCACAACGTGTCGGGCAGTGGAGTGGAAGGACGAACGTAACCGGATCCCTACAGCTCTGGCTGGCGAACTCCTGGTCATATGCAACCGGTAACTACAGCCAGACTGCGGTGTATACACTGACCGCCAACTAGGCTTTTGAGGGCAGTACTGGACAGGCGGTCAAAACTACAAAGCGGAGGCTTTACAATGAAGCGGATGTTTGTCGTAGCAGTTCTGATGGTTGCATGTATCACCCTGGCGATCGCGGCCGGATGGTCAGCGACCGCCACCCAGTCCGTGACGATCAGCGCTACCGTCGCGGCCAAGGCGAAGCTCACCCTGAGCGCAGCGACGGTGACCTTCCCTGACGCCGATCCCGATGCGACGCCGTCCATCGGGGCGGCGGAGAACCCGGTGACGGCGACGGTGAAGGCCACCACCGGCAGCGCCTCGACGGTCACCTTGACCGTGCAGGCCGGCGGTGCTGACTTGGTGTCTGGCACCGACCAGATCGCCATCTCGAACGTGACCTGGACCGCAACCGGCGCCGGGTTCGTCGCCGGCACCATGAATACCACGTCTCAGTCAGCCGTTCCTGGCGAATAGCTGGGCCTATCCCAAGGGCAGCTATACCCAGACCGCTGTCTATACCCTGACAGCGCCCTAACCCGCAGCGGAGGGATTGCTGACGATAGTGCGGGGCGGCTGGGACATCCCAGCCGCCCCGGGAGCCCCAGGACAATGCGAAGTAGAATCTTGTTAGCTCTCGGGATCGCGGTTCCGGCTGGAGTGATCCTGGGTCGTGCCATACTTGCCGAGGATCTGGTGTCCGGAGCCATGGGGGGGCTGTTGATAGCGCTGAGCGCGCTGCTGGCGCTCTCCGGACTCCACTCGCGAGGGGATCGCCACGATGCGGAGGGAATCGCTGCCGGCTTGGAGAGAGTTCCTCTCGAAAAGCCGTCCCCTTTGCTGGGGGAGCTGCTGGTCGAGAGGCACGATATCGTCACCAAGCAGGACCTGGAGCGAGCACTGGCGGAGCAGCGAGGCACTACGCAGCGCTTGGGCGAGATACTGATCGAGCGGGGCCTGATCACGCAGGCTCAACTCGAGATCGTCCTTCAAGACCAGCGCTCCTGGCCCAGTCCCTGGCGGCACGTAGATCCGCGCAAGGGCTAATGGCTGCTCCCTACCCAAGATCGCGGTCTGCCCGCTACTGATTGCGGCGCCGGACCCTGGAAACCAGGACGACGGAGGCATTCTCCTTCTTCACAGTCAGGCTGACTACGACGGCGATCGCCTGAGACGGGGTCGCGGTCGAGCTGCCGTTCTGGTCGCGGGCGTCAAACACCACTTGCTGCACGTCAGTGGCTACCGCGATGCCCCCGCTGTAGTCGGAAGTATTGAGCGAGCGGTACAGATTCGCATCGGAGCCGCGCCAGTAGCGCCAGACACGTTGATTGCCCGATGCATCGAGGTCGGAGAACGCGATGGCATTGACAGTTGCGCTTCCGTTGAGGTGGGCAAGGTCGGTGATGGAGTAGGCGCCCCTTAGCCGGTCCATCATCTCGTCCATCGCTACCTGGGCGCTGCCGCTGGCTTCGGTCTGCGTACTCGTCGTAGTCTGCGTGGTGATGCCGGAGACAAAGATGCGGCAAACTCCTGCCAGCACCATCACCCCTACCAGGAGAGCCACGAGCATTTCGGTGAGGGTGAAGCCGGGAGGTCTGCGCCGGACCGCCGCGCGTCGCGCCGGGGTTCTCATAGTGGCCTCCCTACACGCCTTTCGGTGTGAAGTAGCCGCACAGAGTTACCAAGGGCTGAGACCAGCCGGTCCGGTAAACCGCGACAACGGCCCTTTCCAGACCGCAGCGGCTATCCGGGCTATCGGCCCTGAGCGGAGGATCGACCGTCACCATGACCTCGAAGAAGCCGTCACCCGGGTTGAGGTCGCTTCGCTGCCGCGGCTGACTCGCCAGGCCGTCGTATCCGACGCGCTTCAGGTCCTCCATCTTATCCCGGGCGATGCTGCTGGCCGCCGTGCTGATCGTGGATTGGCTGGTGGTGGCAAGGGCGTTGATGAAACCGGCCATCAGCGCCAGCATGGCGACGGCAATCACGCACAGGGCGATGAGCACCTCAACCAGAGTGAACCCCTGTCCCCCCGGCCTCGAGCGAGTCATGTTACAGACCGATCTCCTGCCACGACCGTGGCGTGGGCTGTATGAGGCCGGTGCTGCCGGGCAAGTCCAGGCCGCTGGAGGGCTTCTGGTAGGTCACGTTCAGGTTACCGTTCACCTTGATGACATCGGCCGCAATCCCGCCGACGATGGTGGCGTTGCCGTTGCCGGAGAAGCTGTCAGGACTGCTAATGTCGGCGCTGTGCGTATAGATCCACCCCTGGATTGAGGAGTTCCCGTTGATCTTCACACCGCCACCGGCAATGATGGCGAAGGCGTCGCCTCCATTCGGGTTGACCAGCCCAGCGTTCCCGTTGATAGTAACCGTGCCGGTAGCGACGATCACTCCCGTGCCGCTGAAGTTGCCGTTGATGCTGCAATTACCGCTGATATATACCACGCCGTTCAGGGCGGTGTTGCCGTTGAGGCTCGTGCCAGCGCTGAAGATCTGGGTGGCGATGCTCTGGTAGTACGCCGTATCTATGGTGGGCATGGGGATGGCGGTGGCGCCTGGATTCCGCCTGCCGGCGATGTACGCATTGCCATTGGTCGTGACAGTGCCAACGCTCCCCACGTCGCCGGACACCGAGGCGTTGCCGTTCATGCTCGTATTTCCGTTGGAGAACGTGCTTCCGGTGATGTGGAGGTTTCCATTCATGGATAGGTCGGTGTTGGAGAAGAGCGCCGCGTCGAAAACCAGATTCTGCTGATGGTTGCTGCCGGGCCCAGTGCCCAGGTCCAGATCCACCTTCACCGTTCGGGCGAGGTTGTAGATGGTGCCGGGCAAGCTGCTGTTGACGGTGCCTACGGAAGTCGCCGTGACGATCCCATTCGCGTCTGGAGCGGTCCAGGTAACGCTGTACTGGCCCACCGATGAGCCGCCGGAGAGCGTCGCCTGCCCTGTGTAGGGCTGCCCCGGGGGATTACTGACTCCGTTCGCCCGCCACTGCGAGAGCAGGGCATTGACTCCGCTCTCAGCCACATACAGCGCCTGGGTGAACTCCTGCCGGGAGGTCGCCAACTCCAGAGAGGAAGCGGACATCGCCAGCACTCCGGCGATGAGGATGGATACCACCAACATCACCATGAGCGCGGCAACGAAGGCAAAGCCCTGTTTGCCACGCCCTGCGGGCAGAGCGTTCATGGTCTTCTTCTTCAGCCGTTCCCGCGCCATCTGCCGCCTTCCGAGGCGCAAGCGATCTCTATCTAGCGATCACAGCGAGTGTATGGTGGGAACGCAATCCGGCCCGATCACCCGAAAGAGCGGCCTTATCTCGTTTGCCGCATGGCGCCGGTCCATGACGACAGGGAACGGCAGAGACTGCCTGTTGTGGGGCCCGACGCGCTCGAGCGGCCGTCCTTTTGCCACCAGAGGAATCATCACAGCGCCGGGCGTCAGAGTTGCCTTCACCAACAGGGCGAAGTGCAGATCGGCGGCCGTCCAGGTGCTGTCGAACCGGCCACATAGCAAACCGCCGCAGCCAGAGAGGCTGCGGCGGCCGTGGAGAGCGTCGTCAGGCGGCTATTTCACTCGCCGCCACGATATCTCGCCGAACTGGGCCGGCGCGGCGGCGGCGCCGGGCAGGTCCAGGGAATTGGAAGGCTGCTTGTAGGTCAGCGTGAAGTTACCGTTCACACTGATGACGTCGGCCGCAATGCCGCCGGTCACGGTGGCGTTCCCGTTGCCGGAGAAGCTGTCGGAGTTGCTGACGTTGTGCGTATAGATCCAGCCCTGGATAGTGGAGTTTCCGTTTATGGTGACACCACCGCCAGCGACGATAGCGAAGGAGTCGCTGCTATTGGGGTTGACCAGCTTGGCGTTCCCGTTGATGGTGACCGTGCCGGTAGCCACGATCATTCCCGTGCCGCTGAAGTTGCCGTTGATGCTGCAATTACCGTTGACATACACCACGCCATTGAGCGCGGTATTGCCGTTGAAGCTCTTTCCGGTGCTGAAGGTCTGGGTGGCCTCATTCTTGTAGTGGGTCGTGTCTATCACTGGCATGGAGATCTTGGCCGCACCTGGAGTCCGCGCGCCGCCGATGTGTGCGTTGCCGTTCGTCTTGATAGTGCCCACGCTCCCCACGTTGCCGGATATCGTGGCGTTGCCGTTCATGCTGGTGTTCCCGTTGGAGAACGTGCCTCCGGTAACGGTGAAGTTCCCATTCATGGACAGATTGGAGTTGGAGAACAGGGCTGAGTTGAACACCGCGTTCTGAGTGGAGCCGCCGCCGCCTGCGCTCAGGAACGACCCGATGACCTTAACCTGTGAGGCATAGCCCTCCGAGGTGCCGGTAGAGGTGATCGCGAAGGTGGTGGCCGAACCGTTGAACTTGTCCACGGTCGTTGAGAACGTTCCGGTCCCCAAATCCCCGCGAGTCCAGGTCACAGGCAGAGTGACAGTCTGAAGGTTGTACAGCTGCCAGGCGGCGTAATCAATGCCGGCCTCCGCCAGGTGAAAAGCCCTCGTCTCCTTCTTGACGCGGCTCCCGGTGGCCACTTCCTGAACCGTCTGGTCCAGCATGCTGGACCCGAGAGCCAGGATCAGCACCAAAAACATCACCGCCGAGATCAGAGCGAATCCCCGATCCGCACGTGGCCGTTTTCCTATCATCATCACACAGATGTGTGTTCGCATACCTGCCTCCTTTCCACCTAGACGTCCCACGGGAAGGTCCGTCCGCCCCTATTCCCGTATGCCACAGAAACAAGAGGACCCGGAGCGAAGCGCTCCGGGTCCTCAGATCGCTTGAGCAAAACTTACCAGACTATCCGTTCTATTCCCGATTTCGAGGCTGATTCGGAGGAAATTCGCGGCAGATGTGTGGCGTACGCCCCTGTCCCGGCCCAGGTCGGGGACTGAGGTCGGCCCCAGGAGCTGCACCGCCGCAGGCGCGGTCCCCCGAGCGGCGGCGTTACTTCACTCCCCGAGCCCTACCGTACTCGCTGAACCACCGGCGTCCGTGCGTGGGGAACTCGCCGTGCAGCGGGGTGCGATTTCTCCATCGTATCCGCACCGGCGCTGTAGCCAGGCTGTCGAAAACCACATCCCGATCTCCCGTCCGGCCTTCGCTTCGTTCCGATAGTATGGAATGTTTTTCAAGATAGACGCGTTGGAGGGCACGCGGCGCGGGAGGCCACCCAAGTGCCACTTAGCGGGACTTTGCAGGACTTCGAGATCGCGGATGTCCTACAGCTTATCGCTGCAGGGCGCCGTACCGGCATCATGGCCATTCGCTCCGATCGAGACCAGGCGGAGGCCTTCGTCTACTGTCGGGACGGCCAGATCATCCACGCCACCTATGGAGACCATCAGGGCGAGCAAGCCGTCCTGGATGTGCTCGGCCTGGAGCGCGGCTCCTTCTCGTTCGACCCTATCGAGGTGAAATGCCCCGAAACCGTCACCAGCACCATCGAGAACCTGCTGCTGGAGGGCATGAAACACATCGACGAGTCGGCCGCCGCGCGACAGGACCGGACGACGGCACAAGATCCCACGGCAGAGGATCTGCTGCGGTCGGTGATGGAGAAGGGCGCCTCTGACCTTCATCTGAATACTGCGGTCGCTCCCCATGTCCGGGTGGACGGCGAGCTTGTCCCGCTGCCCGGGCCGAAGGTGACGCCTGCAATGGTGGAGAGGACCGCGCTCAGCCTGCTCTCTCAGGCGGAGACGGCCCAACTCCGATCCAAAGGTGATGTGGAGACCTCCTACGGCTTTCCGGGCGTGGGGCGCTTCCGGATCAGCGTCTCCAAGCAGCGTGGCAGCCTCAGCCTGGTGGCCCGATGTATTCCCTTTGAGCATATGCCCTTCGAGGAGCTGGGATTGCCGGACAGCGTGCGGCAGGCGGTTGAGAAGCCGGCCGGGCTCGTGCTCATCACCGGGGCCACCGGGTCTGGCAAGTCCACCACGCTCGCCTCCATCGTCGACTACATTAACCGCACCCGTGCCTGCAACATCGTCACCCTGGAAGACCCGATCGAGTTCCTGCACCCTCAGAAGAAGGCAATCATCCGGCAGCGTCAAGTCGGGCAGGATGCCGAATCGTTCGCCAGCGGCCTGAAGCACGTGCTTCGCCAGGACCCAGACGTGGTGCTGGTCGGCGAGATGCGTGATCTTGAGACAATGGAGGGGGCGCTGTTCGCCGCTGAAACAGGCCAACTGGTCTTGGCGACATTGCACACCACTGATGCCCCGCAGACCATCAACCGCATCATCGACGTCTTCCCGTCCCGCCAGCAGGAACAGATTCGGCTGGTGCTTTCCATGGTGCTGCAGGCGATCGTGACCCAACAGCTTGTGCCGAAGGCATCCGGCAGAGGGCGGATTCTCGCGGCCGAAGTGCTGATCGCTACCTCCGCGGTGAGAGCGCTCATTCGGGAAGGGAAGATCCACCAGATCGCGGCCATGCTGGAGACTGGTGGCAAAGAGGGCATGTGCACCATGAACGCCGCGCTCGCCCAGCTCGTGCATCAGGAACGCATCACCCGCGAGCAGGCGACGGGCAGGAGCCCTGACCCGGAATCCCTGCGTGCCGCGCTCTCATCCCGTCCTCGCTATCAGCCGCCTCCCAGCTCTCCGGTGACCCTGGAGCCACAGGTAATCATCGGGAGACGATCCCAGGGCTGACGTTCGGAATCGCTGCGGCGGCTTCGGGGCGAAGTGCGGGCATACCAGGCCACGCGCTGGCCGCCACTACGATGCATCTAGCCAGGGGTTCCGCTCGAAGCACTGGTAGTCCAATGCATCGCGAAGCTGCGTTTCGGTAAGGAGACCCATCCCCATCAGAATCTCACCAAGACGGCGGCCGCGGTCACCATCCTGCTGCCGGGCTAGTGCTTCCCCTCGCTGATCCTTCGTGACGAGCCGATATCGGTAGACGAGCAGCTCTCCGAGCAGCATGTGGGCTCCTCTTGCGGGCCGACCGGCCGCAGCGGATGACGGCGGTAGGGAATAGGTGTCTTCCCGCACGGCGCATCCTGATGGCACCAAGTCCCGCGTCAAGCCGGGTCCCCGCCGGCAGGTATCTGGGGCGCCCTCCCGGGCCCAGGTCGCTACCCCTACTCTCACACGCTGAGTCCCCAGATGTGCATGTGATCTACGTTCCGCCGAGTCTCGTGGAGGATCCTCTGTCCAGCGATACGAGCAATGCGATACTGCGGCGACGCGCGCCAGCCGCGGCTCCAATCTCATAGTGGCCGGTTACTGCAGACTGGTTCTGCACACTGCGAATCTGCCGCATCTGATCCGGACGCCTCACTCATGAAATGATGCCAATAGACAGGCAAGCGCGCGCCGGTTTCTGGCGAGCATGCCTTCCGTGCCTGAGGCGAGGAAGACAGATAATAAGGGATGCGGAGGTGGACAGGGCATCTGCCAGGTTTCCCGCGGGAGCGAGGAAGCAGGCCGGAGCCGGCGGCAGAAGCCCGCGCTCTTCGTCAGGCATCAGCCAACCCGTTCCGGATGGCGTAGCGCGCCGCCTGGACGCGGGTCTTGACCCTGAGCCTGCGGAGCATCTGGGCGATGTGCGTCTTGACGGTCTCGTCGCTGATGAGCAGGCGCGAGGCGATTTCGGCGTTGCTGAGGCCCAGGGCAACCAGTCGCAGGACATCGACTTGGCGCGGGGTCAATGCCGGCGTGGGCGAAGCCTGAACTGCTGCCGGCTCCATGGCGCGTGTCATTCTGGGCCCGGTAGGCCCGAGCAGCTCTGGCTGAACCCAGATGCCGCCGCTGAGCACCATAGCGATGGCTGTCGGCAGACACTCATGGGCGGAAGTCTTCAGTAGATAGCCATGGGCGCCCGTGTCCATCGCCAGCGCCAGGCCAGCTGGATCCGGCAGGCTGGCAAGCATTACCAGCCGGCACTGCGGCAGCAAACGCGATAGCTCTGCCACCAGAGCATCAGTCTGTCCATCCCCGATGGAGGCGTCGAGCAACACCAGATCGGGACATTCCAGACCGGCCACAGCCAGCCCCTCGTCGGCCGAGCCGGCCTCCCCAACTAAGTCGAGCTCAGGCATGGCCTCGCCGAGATAGAGGCGGAGGCCTAGCCTGAACACCAGCTCGTCGTCTATCACGAGGGTGCGAGTTCGATTCCCCTGAACGCGTTGCGGCACGTTAGGCCTTTCTTCGGCGAGCCCGAATGCCGACAGGGATGAAGGTCTGCGCCTCCTGCCCCGTCGGTTCGTTGTGCGGATCGCCGATCATTCCCATACCATTCTCACTCCTTTGGGTGATTGTGTTGCCGAAGCGGCCGAGGTAACCTACCAGGCGGATAGTCGGTGAGGATAGCACATACGGCGCGAAATGTCATTCGTGAACCCATCATTGCTCTACGAATTGGGTGTGGGCTGTATCGCCGTGATCGGCATCGCAGCGCTGCTGCTCATGGCACGAGCGCAGAACGAGACTCTCAGGCAATGTCGAGAGCTGAGGGAGGAGATTCTGCGGTCGGAGCGCAGCCGGGCGCATCTCAACTGCCTGCTGGTTGACCTCCTGGCGACCATGAATCTCAGTCTCGCGGGTGGACTGGCCCAGGACTGCGATGATCGATCCCGGGCGGCGCTGGAGCAGATCAGGCTGGCCGTCGAGGAAGCGCTTGGAGTACAGCGGAGGGGGTGTGCAACACCTGCCCCCTCCGTACGTGATAATGCTACAAGAGCGCTACGGGGCGGTGAAGTGTGCTGACGAAGTGTGCTGATCCCATCCTGGCGGCCCATTCCCTGCCTGAGCGTCAGCCAGGCGTGGCCGGAGCGAGACTCCCGGCGATAGGAGGCGTAATGCGAAGGAAGACGATGTGTTGGCCCACGGGCGCGGCGCGTGTGATCGCGCCCCTGGTGTTGCTCCTGCTGTTGTGTCTGGCGCCGGCTTATTCCTACGGCGCCACCATCTTCACGGAGGGTTTCGAGACCGGCGCCCCTGGCACCACCGGATGGGCGACCTCCGGCACTGTGAACTGGTACACGGGAACGCCCAAGAACGGTACCCATTCGGTCCAGCTCGGGAGGAACGGGACTCTACAACGCACCATCTCAACCCAGGGTTATGATACCATCGCCGTCTCGTTCTATCTCGGGGCCAGCTTCGCCAGCAGCAACCAGTCCGTCCGCGTGCGCTACACCACCAACGGGTTTACTTGGACCACGCTCGTCACGTTGACAACGACTACGGCCTGGGCGTCCTATGGCCCCTACTCCCTCCCGGCGAGCGCCGCGGACAACGATAACTTCGCGCTGCGGTGCGAAGCGGCATCCAGCAGCGGCGCCAACTACGGCTACATCGATGATGTGCTTGTCACCGGCAACCCGAAGAGCTACGCGCTCAACCTCACCGGCACGGGCGGAACGGTCAACGTCAATGGCGTCAACTACGCGCTCCCCTGGTCGGGGACCTTCATCTACGGCACCGCGGTGACGCTGCAAGCCGTCCCCAACGCGCATTATCAGTTCTCGAGTTGGTCAGGCGATCTGCGCAGCCACTCGAATCCGACCACAGTCACCATCAATCAGCAGTATGACATCACCGTGAACTTCCAGATCCAGCAGTGCACTCTCAGCATCCCCAACGCTACTGGTGGCAGTGTGTCGGTGAATGGGCGATCGCAGCGGCTTCCATACCAGGACACCTTCGACTACGGTTCCAGTATCACTCTTCAGGCAACTGCGAATAGCGGCTACGCGTTCTCGGGATGGACCGGTGACCTCACGAGCAGCGCTAACCCGGTGACGATCACCATCACCGATGACATGAGCATCACTGCGAACTTTACCGTCGTCCCTACCACGCTGACCATCAGCGGCTCCCACGGCTCGGTCCAGGTGAACGGCGGCGCGGCATCTCCACTTCCCTGGTCGGGGGGGTTCGCCTATGGCACTCGTGTAACCGTGGTGGCGGTACCCGACGTCGGCTACCATTTCGTCCAGTGGACCGGAGACGCCTCGGGTACGCGGACTACGGTTCGCATCCGGATGCTCGGTGATAGAAACGTTACGGCCGTGTTCGCGCCGAACCAGTACCAGCTCTCCCTGTCCGGCTCGGGCGGACAAGTGTCTGTCAACGGCACACCGCAGACGCTGCCATGGTCGGGGATGTTCGACTATGGCACAACGGTGACACTGACAGCGCTGCCAACTCCGCCGGGCCAGTTCACCGGGTGGTCGGGCGACCTGACCGGGACGGCCAACCCGGCATCTGTTCTGATCGACGGCGCCAAGAACATCACCGCCAACTTCACTGTCCCCCAGTATCAGCTCAGCCTGACTGGCTCGAACGGGGGCGTGAAAGTCAACGGCACGCTCCAGGCACTGCCCTGGTCCGGAAGCTTCAGTGCAGGCACCGTGGTGACGTTGGAGGCGGTAGCCAACACGCACTATCACTTCACCGGATGGTCGGGCGACCTGACCGGCACGACGAGCCCGACATCGATCACGATGGACGGCGCGAAAAACATCACAGCCGGCTTCGCCATCGACCAATTTCAGCTCAGCCTGACCATCGGCTCTCACGGTGGCGTGAAGGTCAACGGCACGTTGCAGACGGGGTCCTACACAGGCACCTTCGACTATGGCACCGTGGTGACGTTGGAAGCGGTGTCCAACGCGCACTGTCACTTCACCGGATGGTCGGGCGACCTGACCGGCACGACGAGCCCGACATCGATCACGATGGACGG
>JBEKKD010000111.1:0-10365 GCA_050010895.1 Armatimonadota bacterium | reverse complement strand
CTGATAGCGGCGTGCCGAATCCTCTCAGGCATACGCTTCACCGCGATCCCTCTACTGGTCCTCGCCGCGGTCGCAGGCCAGCTCCTGGGAGGGCGCATACGGCAGTAACGCGCAGCCGACGCCCTCGCAACTCCTCGAATACAGCACACTGCCGCGGACAGGGCTACCCCTGATCGCAGATATGGAAGGCCGTGCCCAGGGCCTCGATGATATCGCCTTTGGGGGTGAACTCGTGGCCAACGTAGAGGTCATAGCCGGTGGCGGCGATAGCGCGGCAGATGCCCGTGTAGTTCATCTCCTGGGTGTCGTCCATGTCCTTCCTGCCGGGGTTGCCGGCGGTGTGGAAGTGGCCGATCCACTTGATGTCTTTCTGGATCGTCCGGATGATGTCGCCCTCCATGATCTGCATGTGATAGATGTCATAGAGCAGCTTGACGCGGGGGCTGTTGACGCGCTCGCAGACGGCAACGCCCCAATCGGTCCGGTCACACTGGTACCCCGGGTGGTCGACTTTGGAGTTGAGCAGCTCCATGTTGACGTTGACGCCTTTCTTCTCCGCGTACGCGGCAACGCGGCGCAGCCCGTCCACGCATGCGTCGATCGCCCCCATCTCGGTCTGGTAGGGCTGTCTGTTACCACTGAAGCAGATAACCCCGGGTATGTTGTACTTGGCGGCGACGTCGATGGATTGCTTCAGTTCGGCCTCGATGCGATCGTGGTTGGAGCGCTTGTTCAGGCCATCGGCGAGAGAGAGATGGCCAGCAATGCTCGCCACGCGCAGGCCGTTCTTGGCGGCGAGTCCGGCGAACTCATCGAAACCCTCGTCGCGGAACCAGATCTCCACGGCCGGATAGCCGATCTCGGCCACGGCCTTGAAGACGTCAGCAGCGCTCATCCCCTTGGGCTGATACAGGGGGTAGCAGAACGACTGCTTGATTTTCATCGAAATCTCCTCTGGCTAGCAGCTCTAGCCGTACGCACCACAGACTTTGTTGATCGCTGATGCGACCTGGCGGCAGTCGTCGGCCGTCCACCACTGATCCACGTAGACATAGACCGCGCGATCGAGCAGGTCGAGCGAGGTCGGACACATATCTTCGGAATACTCCGGCAGAGGGCCTTCGTAATAGGGACACGTGAACGGACAGCCCTCATCGGTTGCCGTTTTCTGCTCGAGGATGTGCTCCCAGTACTTGTAGATATGCCAGTCGCGTGCGGTCTTCGTGCCGCGGGCGCCGGCGGAGAGACCCTCCGCGCGCAGCGCGTCCGCGAGCTGGCCCGCGGCCGCGCTGTCCCGGGCGAAGAGCACGATGGTGTAGCCGACATCGCCCAGGGGGTCATTGCTTCGGCGGAGCTTCGTATCGCGGAACTTGCCGAGCTTGGCGACGATACGACGTGTGTTGGTGTTGTAGCGTTTCGCTTGGCCCCTGGTCTTCTTGAGTTGAAGCAGATTGGTTGCGCCTTCCATCTCCGAGAGGCGGTAGTTCTGGCCGCAGAACAGCTCGCCCGGCCGGCGCTCCTCCGCGTATCGATCCGGCCGCCAGCAGGCGGCGGTGTCATGTTGGCTGGTCGCACGGATATAGAGCCATTCGTCATTGGTCAGCACGAGGCCGGCTTCGCCGGCGCCGGTGATCTTATAGGAGCTGAGGCTGAAACAGCCCATGTTGCCGATGGTGCCGAGAAGTTGGCCCTTATAGGTGCCGCCGCAGGACTGCGCGTTATCCTCGATCACCAGCAGCTTGTGCTTGCGGGCGATCTTCATAATCGGGTCCATGTCAGCGCAGTTACCGACCATGTGCACGGGCACGATGGCTTTGGTGCGAGGGGTGATCTTCCGCTCGACATCGTTCGGGTCGATGGTGAGCGATTCGTCCACTTCAGCGATTACCGGGATCGCCTTCGCGGTCACGACGGCCGCGGCGGTGGCGAAGAACGTGTATGCCGGAACGATCACCTCGTCGCCCGGGCCGATGCCGGCGCCGACGTAGGCTGCGTTCAGGGCAGAGGTGCCGGAGTTGACCGCGAGAGCGTAGTTGACGCCGAAGAGCTTTCGCGCATACTCCTCCAGCTTCGCTACCTGAGACGGCCGCGGGTTGTAGTATCGCGTGAGTTGGGGCGAAGGGTTGTCGGCCTCTTTCTCGACGATCTTCCGGATCTGGTCGCGCGCGGCGCGGCTGTATCCCCATACGTCGGCAAGAGCGAGGAACTCTTCGACGCCGACCTTCGGCTGGCTGCGCGCCTGCCAGTGCTTGATCGTCTTCTCCCCGCCGTTGATGGCGAGAGTTTCGAGGGCCGCGGCCGGCTTGGCCTTGGCGGGGGCGGTTCGCATGCTCACTCCTCATTCGGACCGTCGGGTTCTGTGCGAGAGAACGCTGGGCAGTTGGTTCGGTCAGCGCGGGCGGTTTCCCTCTTCGCGGGCGGCCGGGCACGGGCATGCGGACGCCGGCACTACAGAACGGCGGGGCTCGGGCACTGAAGCAGCGAAGCAACGGACTTGCCGGGCCGCAGGCTGACAGCCCTCGCTGCCGAAAACTGAGATGATTCCGAAGGGAGACACAGATGGCACGAGTCTACTATGACGCCGACGCCGACCTCGCGGTTCTCGACGGCAAGGCCGTTGCGATCATCGGGTATGGGAACCAGGGGCGAGCTCAGGCGCTGAACCTGCGGGACAGCGGAGTGAACGTGATAGTCGGCGGGCTCGCCGATGCGTCGCTGGCGAAGGCAAAGGAAGACGGTTTCTCGACGATGCCAACGGCGGAGGCGGCCGCGGCCGGGGATATCATCTGCCTGCTGATCCCGGATGAGGTGCAGCAGCAGGTCTACCGCGAGCAAGTCCTCCCCCATTTGACGCCGGGCAGAGCGCTGGACTTCGCTCACGGCTACAACGTCCATTACGGCTTCATCGCGCCGCCGCCTGGGATCGACGTGATCATGGTGGCGCCGCGCATGATCGGCGTTGGTGTGAGAGACGGTTACGTTTCGGGCAGGGGCGTTCCCGCGTTTGTGGCGGTACACCAGGATGGTTCCGGGAAGGCATGGCCGAAGGCTCTGGCGTTCGCGCGGGCGCTGGGATGCACGCGGTCGGGGGCGATCGAAACGACGTTCAGGGAAGAGACCGAACTGGATCACTTCAGCGAGCATTTCGTGTGGCCGTCGATCTTCCGGATTCTCGTCGGCTCGTTCGACTTCCTGACGGAGAGCGGATTCCAGCCCGAGGCGGTGCTGATGGAGCTGTGGGCCTCAAAGGAAGCGGCAGAAGTGCTGGAGCGGATGGCCGACGTGGGGATCTTCAGGCAGATGGATTTCCACTCGCCGACCAGCCAGTACGGGACGCTCAGTCGGATGAACCGCGCGCTCCCGGCGGGCACGTCGGAATGCATGGCAGAAGCGCTGGAGGAGATCAGAGACGGCAGCTTCGCCCGCGAATGGGAGCGGGAGCAGGCCGCGGGCTATCCGGTGTTCACGAGACTGAAGCAGGCCGCGTTCAAGCATGCGGTAAATGATCTGGAAGCGAAACTGAAGGAGCTGCTCAGCGGAGGCCGCTGACGGGCGCGGCCTATGAGACGACTGTCGAACAGCGCGATCGAGACACAGGAGGCGATACGAGATGGGGAAGCCGATCAAGCCGGTGGTGAACAACGCGGAGTGCGAGCGGATCATCAAGACGTATCCCATCGGCATTCTGGTCATGGCGAAGGGAGGCGAGCCGTACGCGGTTCCGATGAATCATGCATATGCAGACGGGAAGGTCTATTTTCACTGCGCGCTCACGGGGCGGAAGCTGGACACGATACGGGCGAATCCGGCGACGTGCTACGTGGTGAATGGCTACTTCGGCGATCCGACGGACCTCTCTGACAAGACGAAGTGCCATGGGAACTGGGAAAGCGTGATCGCGTATGGAACATCGCGGGTAGTAGAGGGTAAGGATGAGCTCCGGGACGCCTTCATGATCTTCGGACGATACTACAATGCGGACTTCAAGCTAGGCGCGGACGCGCTCGAGACGACGTCGGCTATCATCCTGGATGTCAAGTCCATGACGGCGCGGCGCGAGATCCCGGGCCAGGGAGTCGAATACTGGTCCTGGGCGCGGCGGGGAAAGTAGGCACTCAGCCCGGCGTTTTTTCGCACCACCGAGAACTGAACGGCATTCCAGCGCGTCTTATATGCACCCTGGCTTCAAGAGGAGGGGTCAAGATGGGCAAACTAGGTGCTTTTCTGGTTGTCTGCGGGCTGGTGGCCGCGTTCGGGCGGGCGGGCTCTGCCGACGTGCAGGAGGTGTACCGCAGCCCGTTCGGGGAGATGCAGGGCGGAGTCGCAGCCAATCCCGTTGATGGCTCCTGGTGGGTGGGATCGGGCAGGAGCGTCCTTCATCTTTCCGCTGACGGGGCGATCCTCAGCCAGACCGACGGGTTTGCTGCCACGGGGCTCTCAGTCGACCCGAACGACGGGTCATGCTGGGTCGCGGATCGGGTCGCCGACACAGTCGCCCACTTGGCGCAGGACGGAACGCCGATCTGGAGTCGTGATGGGTTCGGCGGGGCAACATCGGTCTCCGTCGACACGTCCGACGGGTCGTGCTGGGTCGGGTTCAGCATGATCGCGCGCCTGGCAAAGGATGGCACTGAGCTGTGGCGCAACGACAGCGGAAGCTACTACGTTGCCGCCGACTCCACCCGCGGCACATGCTGGGTGGTTGTGCCTGAGGCCGGCCGCATGGCACCGGTACTGCTGGCAAGGGACGGGCACGAGCTGGCTCGCGGCAGCGTCGCGGGAATCGAGGCTCTGGCGCTGGACCCGGTAGATGGCTCGCTCTGGACGACAGGCGGCTCCGGCCTGTTGGACCACTACTCGGTCACCGGGGTGCAGCTCGCAGAAATACTGATGATTAATACGTGCCCGGCCTCGGTTGCAGTGAACCCGGCGGACGAGACCGTCTGGGTCGCTGATAGGAGCACAGGGCAGCTTGTGCAATTGGCTCCGGACGGGACCGAGATGCAGCGAGTCGGGCAGTTCTACTGTGCAGCGAACGGGGCTCTCGCGGTCAATGGCGGCGACGGATCGGTGCTGGTTGGGGACGCCTATCGAGTCATCCGCGTATCCAGCTCCGGAGAGGAGCTTTGGGCGCGAGGGGGGGCCGCATACTATGAGCTTGATGTGAACTCGGACGACGGCAGCTTCTGGGTTACGAACGGTGGCGAGTGGGGCAAGAACAGAGCTTCAGGCGGCTCAGTAGTCAAAGTGTCTCCTCAGGGCCTGATACTAGCGGAGTATGCAGGGATCTCAAGTCCGATGGCGGTGGCCACCAACCCGAGTGACGGCTCGTGCTGGGTGGCGGATCTCGGCTCCGGGATGGGTGACTCGGGAAGTGTCGTGCACGTGTCCTCGGGAGGCGGGCTGCTCTGGCGGGGGGAAGATTTCCATTATCCGCGATCGGTGTCGGTGAATCCCGTCGACGGCTCATGCTGGGTGGCTGACATGGGCGAATGGGATCGGCCGAGCCAGTCTTACGTGAATACGTGCGTCGCTCATCTGGCAGCAGACGGCTCCACGTTGTGGCAGAGCGCCGACTTCGGCGTCCCGGGCTCAGTGGCGGTGAACTCCGCGGATGGGACGGTCTGGGTGTCAGCCACGGATGGCCTAATCCATCTTGCCCCGGACGGCTCGGTGATCTGGTCGGAGCCCGACCTCGTGGATGTGGCATGGCTCTCGGTGAACCCGACCGATGGTTCGGTCTGGGTGTCCGGGGTCAGCGGCGGGATCGCGCATGTCACACCCGACGGGGTGTTCCCGGCCAACGTTACCATGATGTGCACCGTCGCCATAGCAGATGCGGACCCCAGAGATGGCTCCTGCTGGGTTGCGGGGACGGAATGTGTCGACCCGGCGGCCAGCCAACGCTCCGGTGTTGTCCTGCACATCGCAGGCGATGGTAGCGAGCTCTGGCGCGGCGATCTCTTCGTATACCCCACGGACATATCCCTCAGTACGTCGGATGGAACGCTCTGGGCAGTCGACGCCGGGCAGCTCGTGCACCTGAAGCCGTCGCGGTTCGACGACGTCCCCTTCGCGTACTGGGCCTACAATGAGATCGAGGCCTGCGCGGTAGCTGGTATTGTCAAGGGATACGAGGATGGTACATACCAACCCGGGACCGCGGTGACGCGGGATCAGATGGCGGTCTACATCTCTCGTGCCCTGGTGGGCGGAGATGACAAGGTGCCGACTGGGCCGGCCACCGCGACCTTCTCGGATGTGCCCACCGACTACTGGGCATTCAAGTACGTGGAGTACGCCAAGGCGGAGAAGATCGTGCAGGGGTACCCGGATGGGCGGTATCACCCGGGGGTCGAACTGGACCGCGGACAGATGGCGGTGTTCATCGCCCGCGCCATCGCCACACCGACGGCCGGCGCCAACCTGGTGAACTACACGCCGCCGACGACCGCGACCTTCCCCGACGTGCCCAGCAGCTTCTGGGCCTACAAGTACGTGGAGTATATCGCCCAGCCCGCTATCGGCGTCACCAAGGGATATCCGGACGGGGACTATCACCCGGAGTACATCTGCACGCGGGACCAGATGGCGGTGTACGTAGCGAGAGCGTTCAAGCTGCCGACAGGCACACAGTGAGCCGCGCTACTCCGCAGGCTTCTGCTGCTCCTCAATGTACCTGACGAACGCTTCACCGGCGGCGCGGGCGGCTTTCAGCATATAGTCGGCGCTGCGCCGAGTGACGAACATGTGGTCGAACACGCGCAGGCCCATGTGGGAGTAGTACTGCTCCATGGAGATGAGGCACGTCGGCCCGCCTCCCCCGCTCCCGCCCGCGGCCGCGATGCCGAGCACCCACTTGCCCTCGACCCTGGGCTCTTCCGGCCCCGCGCGCTCGCATCGGCGCAGGCGATCCAGAAAGCTCTTGAACACCTCGGACAGATTGCCCCAGTAGACGGGGGTGCTGATGACGATGCCGTCGACCGCGGCCATCTTCTGGCGCACACCGTCGAAGTCATCGTCGATGATGCAGGTACCCTCTCTGCGGCACTGACCCCAGCCGTCATCGCACTGACGACACGCGCCGAGTTTGAGCTCGCAGAGCGCGAGCAGCTCGGTCTCGGCCCCGGCCGCGCCGGCGCCGGCGACCGCCTGCTTCGCCATCTTGGCGGTGAGTCCGTCAACATTCGGCGAGCCCTGCATCGCCAGGATCTTCATCGTGTCATCTCCTTCTATGTGACATCACACGCGGTCCTTCACGCGCTCGATGTAGGCCTGCCAGACACGCTTCATCTGGGCTTCGGCTTCTTCGGGCGAGACGAAATTGTGCGAGATGTTGACCAGCGGCGGCTGGCCGCGCTCGGTGAGAAGGCGAGCGACCTCGCAGTTGATGGCATTGACGGCGGTGACGAAACCGAAGGTCGAGCCGGGGCCCACCTTCTCCCGCAGGCCGGGGATATCGATCATGGCGTCGCCCGCGGGCACGCAGGTGTCGACGACTATGTCGGCGATCTCACAGAGGCGCTTGCCACTGGAGTGACGCGGCTGGACCGAGTTCGTGTGCTCGAGCGAGGTGAGGCCGATGACCGTGAGGCCGCGCTGCTTGGTCTCGAGCGCCATGTCGATGACGACGCCGTTGATGCCGGACTGGGAGAAGATCATCATGCAGTCGCGAGGGTCGAGGCGGTAGTTCTGCAGGATGATCTGCGCGAACCCCTCGAGCCGCTCGAGGAACAGGAACTGCGGAACGCCGCTGTCTCCCACCACGTTCGTGAAATAGGAGAGGCAGTGCTCGGTCATGGGGTGATAGCCGACGAAGCCGCCGATGCGCGGGTAGCACTCCATCACGGGCAGCGACCCGTGCCCGGCGCCAAAGAGGTGCACCACACGTCCGGCCGAAATCGAGTCGGCGATGGCGGCTGCTGCGGCCCCGATGTTCCCCATCTGGGTCTCGCGGATGCGGCGGTGTATCTCCTCGGTCTTTGCGAACCACTGCTCGGCCGACACTAAGCATCTCCTTCCTGAAGCTGCGCGAGTCTTGCCGCGCCCAGCCAAGCGGCATCCTCGCCCAATTCCGCCGTCACGACCCGCAGACCGCTGGCTATCTGCGGCTGGGCCTCGCTGCTCACGATCTCCCGTATCCGAGGCAGCAGGAGGTCGGCGCCTCCTGCGATCACTCCGCCGGCAAGAACGATGATCTCCGGGTCTGTCAGGGTTGCGATGTTCGCCGCGGCGACGCCGAGCACCTCCGCAGCTCGACGGACTGCCATCTGAGCGGCGCTGTCACCTTCGCGGGCCGCCCGGAAGGCTTCCTCCGGAGTGGCGCGGTAGGCGGCGCGGGCGATAGCCGGGCCGGAGGCGACCGATTCGAGCCATCCGTCGGGCCGCCGACGTTCGGATGCGGCCTGACGCCAGTCTGCGACCCACCAGCCTACCGCGCCGGCGACGCCGACGCGCCCGCGATGAAGACGGCCGTCCAAGATGATTCCGCCGCCGATGCCGGTCCCGACAGCGATGAGGGCGACATTGCGCGCGCCGCGGGCGGCGCCGCGCCACCACTCACCGACCACCCACGCATGACCGTCATAATGAAGGCTCACGGTCGCGCCGAGGGCCGTAGCGATCGGGCGACCGATCTCGATCCCGTGCTGCCATCCGATGATGTTCGGCGCCCAGAGGACGCTGGTCTGCTCGAACGCGCCGGGGACGGCGATGCCGATCACAGAAGGAGCTGCGCCCGCGCCGGCATCGTTGATGGCGGCAGCTAGCAGACTGATGATCTGCGAAATGACATGGTCGCCGCTCTCGATGGCCGTGCTTTCGCGGCGCGCGGCGATGAGCCGGCCGGTGGTATCGGTAATACCGACCGCGATCTTCGTCCCGCCCACATCGACGCCGGCGAGGAGGTGAGATGCCATGGCTCTACGCAGCGATCATCACAAGGGCGAGTTTCACGCGCACCCTCGGGGTGTCATGCGCGGACTCTTCGGCGAAGGCGGACGCAGGACCTGCGGATATCGCGCCGCTCTCGGGGGCGATAAGAGAACAGGGCGGAGCCCGCTACAGGCAGACTCCGCCCCGTCACATCGCATGATCTACTCGGCGTCTCTCAGGAGATCGCCGCAGGTGACATCATCCGGCCATCGGTTACGTCACTCCAGCGTATCCCACGGGCAGAGACCCCGAAGCTTGGTGTCGGTCGCCATCGGCGGTTCGTAGCATCCGCTGTAGTTGTTCGCATCCGTGCAGCACCTGGCGTCTCCAGCCTGCGTGATGGCCGCTTCTGCGTCCCACCAGGCGGCATGCCCATCGGCGAACCCATAATTGGTTCCGCCCATGTGAGGGGCGTACGGCCGGCGGAAGCTGGGCTCGGAGCTGTTGAACTTCTTCCAGGTATCATCACTTGATGAGGTTGTGAGGCCCTGGCAGCAGGCGTTGGCATAGGCGTTGTGGAACGCGGTAGACAACTGCAGTTCGCCACCGGCCTGAGAATCCCCGCAGACCACCCACGCGCTGGGATCATCTATCGACGACATCTTCCGATCCCACCCGGCTCCGGTGTTGGTGAGGATAGAGGGGCCGCAGGAGCCAGTGTTCTCCCCGGCCGCTCCTTGCACCATGGAATCGGTGACCGTGCCACCCCAGCCGGATGGCCAGCCATGGCAGCATGGACCGCCGCCACAGGTGGAGGAACCGCTCCCCCACTGGCTCCTGGTCTGCTGCAGATAGAGCCACCACGGACTCGTGTAGTCGGGAACGATCCACCTGGCGTACTCTACGACCCGGACACTCGGACACACCCATACGTCGCGGTTCTTCACATACTCGTCCAGCACCACCTCCCAGCGGAGGAACGGATTCGACCCATTCAGCCGGTGAGTGTTGTACTGTCCGCAACCGCCCCGCGAGCTGAGGTCGTTCAGCATCTGGATCTCGGCTTGATCGTGATTCTTGGTCGGGAACCGGTCATAGTCGGTCAGGTATATCTGTACCGCCATAGCAATGTTCTTCACGTTGGAAAGGCACTGGATCTTGCGTGCCGATTCACGTGCGCGCGCGAATACCGGGAACAGCATTGCGGCGAGGATGGCGATGATCGCAATCACCACCAGAAGCTCGATGAGCGTGAAGCCCTTTCGTCTATGTGTCATCACGGCTATCTTCTTCTCCTTGCGACTCAGTCATTTCGATGCACTACGCCAGAGAGCAACGGATGTTTGCCAAGAGCGGCTGTACTTCGCACTCACCTCCTTCCGCCGCGCGACGTTACGCTGCTTAGTATAGCAGCCAGAGGCGCATTCAGACAGCAATCAGCCTTTATATTGTCGCAGTGTCTATATTAGCGCCCGCGTGACTCGCGGTCAT
>JBEKKD010000110.1:0-10382 GCA_050010895.1 Armatimonadota bacterium | reverse complement strand
GCATCCGGTCACGCAAGAAGCATCACATCGACGACTTCCGCGAGCTGGTGCTCGACGGAGCGGAGAAGGTGCGCCTCTCGGAGGCGCTGATAGAGGTCGCGCAGGACAGCCAGGCGAACCGCAACCTGCAGCCCGATGAGCAGGAGCGCACGGCACTGCCGAGCCGGTCCAGGGCCACCGACGAGGAGAGCAAGCGGGAGGCGGAGCGGGCCGCCAGAGAGATGGAGGAGCAGATGGGGGAGGAGTGGGTCCGCTCGCAGCAGCATTACTACATGCCGAACGAGCGGGCGCAGACCGGAGAAGTGGACCGGACCTACGTTATCGAGAAAGATGAACCACCGGAGAAACGGCCGCATCGCAGAAAGCGACGATAGCCTTGAGGGGGAGGGCGATGAGAAGCGGAAGGGCAGGAGCGATGCTCCTGCCCTTCGAGTTGATATCAGATGTCGGGCCGGCTGCCCGGACCACGGGTGTCTCTGTTACAGCTTCACCGCAACCGGCTTGCCGGACTTGCCGGATTCCCATGCCGCCTCGGTGAGTTGGATGACCCGGAGCCCCCAGATCGGCGGGGTCTGCGGCTCATCCTTGCCGAGAATCGAGTCCACGAAGTTCTTGTCCGGGGTGCCGTTGTACTTCACCTTGTCGGTCACGTCCTCGGTGGTCGCTCCCCACCCGCTTGGGTTTGGAAGCTGGAGCAGGATTCGATCTCGCCGAATGTAGACAGCGCCCTTCTCACCGTAGTAGGCAACTTCCTCCCACCATCCCGGCGCGTCGCCGACGATGGCGATATTGCCGATGGCGCCGCCCTTGAAGGACACGGTCAGGCTCGAGTTGATGTCCACCGCGCTGCCGCGGTTATCGACGCGGGCGAAGACCTTGAGGGGCTGCAGGTCCGTGACCCACAGGATGATATCGAGCAGGTGGCTTGCAGAGTCATTGAGCTGCCCGCCGCCGCTCAACCCCGGTTTTTGCCTCCACGTTCCCTTCGTGCCCTTGAGCCATTCCTGGCCCTGGAGCGCTGCGATGTAGGTGACGTTCCCGATCTTGCCGGACTGCACCATTTCCCGCGCGGCACGGAATGCCGGGGAGAAGTGGCGCTGGTAGGAGATCATCAGGATCCGCTTCTTCTGGTTCGCCTTCTTGATGACCGCCTTGGCGTCCGCGACGCTGCAGACCATCGGCTTTTCGGTGAGGACGTGCAGCCCGCTATCGAGGCAGGTGAGGATCTGTTCGGCATGGACGGTGTGGGGCGAGGCGATGATGACGCCGTCCAACTCGACAGAGTCGATCATCTTCTTGTAATCGCGGAACGTCGGCACGTCTGCGAGCTGTGGAAACCGCTCTTTGAACTTCGACATCATTGCGCGGCTGGGATCCATGAGAGCCGCGATGGTGGCAGACTTGACCGGTTCCAACTGCCTGACGTGCGCCCCCATCATTCCGCCGCATCCAACGAGCCCAAGTTTGACCTTTGCCATGTCTTCGCTTTCTCCGCAAGTTTGGCGTCTCGACGAGCACTGCCGCCGGCTGCCGCGGCGACTGTTTCGTTACGAGCGTCGCGTTCCCCTCTCCGGGGAGCGACGTGACAATGCAGGGGAAAGGCGAGACTGCCACGCGCGGTGACAGGCCGGGGGGGCCATTCGACCTCGCCCAGGGCAGGCCCCGCCACCACAGGCCTGGCTTCCGCGGGGGCGTCGGCACTGAAGTACCGACGCAACGGCGACTGGAACGGCGAGATTGCCACGGTCGTCGGGCGACTGGCGTCGCCCTGCCTCCCTCGCAATGACAGGAGGGAGGTCGCCGGGAGGACCCATTCGGCTTCCCGCTCCGCCAAGGCTACACAGGACGGGTCGCTCAGGGCAGGTTGCCGGAGGCGACTGAAGCCCGGCTCCCACCCCACTTCGCCGGAGCTTCGTGGGGCGGGCAGTCGCCCCTGCGGGGCGAACGCGGGTTATGGTCTGAGCCTGGCGGCTCCGACCACAAACCCACGCCACTGGTTTGTGGGCTGTCGGCGCGCTGGGTGGGGATGGCAACGTCGCCCCTGGCGGGGCGAGCACAGGCGAGACGCCCTCCAGAGGCGGGCAAGCCTGTGCCACTGTTTGTGCGGATGACAACGGAGGGGCGTCGGCACTGAAGTACCGACGCAACGAATGGGCTCCTATTGTGCCACTGAACGGCTTGGCTCAGCCTTCGTCGGCCTTTTCGTCTGCCTCTTCTGGCTCGCCATCAGCGGCCGCAGCGTGGCCGCAGAGGTGCGGGCAACCCGGCCTGTGAACGGCGACTGCCGCGGTGGGAAGCTCGACAAAGCCGCCTTCATTCAGAGAGACCAGCACGCGATTCCGCAGGACGTTGATCTCCTGGATCTTGCCGGGCCCCTTCGCCGTCTCGATTCGGGCGCCGGTCTTCGGCAGGCATTGCTTCGCCTCGCGGTAGTGGGCGTATTCGAAGTTGAGGCAGCACATCAGCCGGCCACAGGTTCCGGAGATCTTCTGCGGATTCAGCGACAGGTCTTGCTCCTTCGCCATCTTGATGCCGACCGGGTCGAAGTCGCTCAGGAAGGTGGCGCAGCAGAGCGGCCTGCCGCAGGGGCCGAGTCCACCGCGCAGCTTGGCCTCGTCGCGCACGCCAACCTGGTGGAGCTCGATCCGCGTGCGCAGCGTCTGAGCGAGGTCGCGGACGAGGGCGCGGAAGTCGACGCGGTTCTCAGCGCTGAAGTGGAAAACGATCTTGTTGCCATCCAGCGTGGATTCCGCCGCGATCAGCTTCATGGGAAGTCTGTGCTCGGCGATTTTCCGCGTGGCGATGGCGACTGCGTCGCGTTCGCGTGCGGCGAGTTCGTCCGCCCGCCTCACATCCTCTTCCGTCGCTTTTCGCTCGATCGGCTTCAGATCGCTCGGGACTTCGTCAGGGGCGGCCTCCCGTGGCGCGCTTCGCACGGTCCCCAGCTCGACGCCCTGGGAGGTACGGGCCAGCACGCGGTCGCCCGGCGCCAGGTCCATATCGCCGGCATCGAATCGGTAGAGCCGTCCGCCAGACCGGAAGGCTATGTCAACCACTCTCGGCATCAGCGTCTCCTCATCCCGGCGGCGGCTCCGAAGGAACGCCGCAGCCTTATCCCAGCGGCGCCTACCTTCCAGCTATCACCCTCTCTCGCTGGTAATACCGGCGCGCTTCTTCGTCCAGCGGCAGGAGGGCAAGCTGCTCGAGCGCTTCCTCGAGCCGCGTGAACAGCGCGTCAGCATCGGCCTTCCGCCGCGAAACGACGACGCGATCGTGCGACGTCATCGCCAGCCAGATACGCGTCTCGGGTCGCAGGCCCCGCTGGAGCTTCTGCGCCATAGGCGGCGTCAGCCGGCGATCGTCGGCGAGACGAAGCACTATCAGGTTACCCTCGGTGGCCAGAGTTTCGATGCCGGCCACCGCGCATCGCACCTTCAACCTGGCCATCCGTACCAGATTCCGGACCGGCTCCGGCACCGGCCGTCCATAGCGATCTTCGATCTCCATTTCCAGCGCGTCGATGCGGCGGCTATCCGGCGCGGTCGCCAACCTCCGATATAGGTCGATGCGCTGGTTGAGATCGGGCGCGTAATCCTCTGGGAGATATGCCTCAACCGGGATGTCGATACTCACCTCGGGCCGCGGTGCGGGCGCTTCCCCCTTCGCCTCGTGAACCGCGTCCTGCAGCATTTGCATGAACAGCTCGAACCCGACCGAGGTCGCGAACCCGTGCTGCTCCGGGCCGAGAAGGTTGCCAGCGCCGCGTATCTCCAGGTCGCGCATCGCCACCTTGATGCCGGAACCGAGATCCGAGAACTCTTTGATGGCGGAAATGCGCTTCTCCGCCTGCTCGGTGAGCCGCTTGAAGGGCGTCCACATCAGGTAGGCGTAGGCCTGACGGTTCGAGCGACCGACGCGGCCGCGAATCTGGTAGAGCTGCGCGAGTCCGAGCCGGTCTGCATCGCTCACGACGAGCGTGTTCGCATTCGGTATGTCCAGGCCATTTTCGACGATGGTGGTGCACACCAGCACTTGGGCCTCGCCGGTGTAGAAGTCGAGCATCGCGCTTTCGAGCTGGCGTTCTTCCATCTGACCGTGGGCGATGACATACCGCGCGTGGGGGACGACCTGCCGCAGATGCTCGGCGACGTGGCCGATAGACTCGATCCGGTTGTGGAGGTAGTACACTTGGCCGCCGCGGTCCAGCTCGCGCATGACCGCTTCGCGCAGAGCCCGGTCATCGCGCTCCATGGCGCGCGTGATGATCGCGGTGCGGCCTTCGGGTGGATCATTGATGAGGCTCATATCGCGGATCCCGCTCAAGGACATGTGCAGCGTCCGCGGGATCGGCGTCGCGGTCATGGTAAGCACGTCCACGGTGGCGCGGAACTGCTTGAGCTTCTCCTTGTGCCTGACGCCGAACCGCTGCTCTTCGTCGACGATCACCAGCCCGAGGTCCTTGAAGCTCACATCCTTCGAGAGCAGGCGATGGGTGCCGATGACGATATCCACCGCGCCGGCGGCGATGTCAGCGACGGTGAGCAGTTGCTCTTTGCGACTGCGGAACCGGCTCAGCAGCGCGACCTTGACGGGATACGGCAGCAGCCGCTCGGAGAATGTGGTGAAGTGCTGCTGCGCCAGCACGGTCGTCGGGACCAGCACGGCGACCTGCTTGCCGTCCATCACCGCCTTGAACGCGGCTCGGATCGCCACCTCGGTCTTGCCGTAGCCCACGTCCCCGCAGATGAGCCGGTCCATGGGTCGCGGGGTCTCCATATCGCGCTTCACGTCGTCGATAGCGGTGAGCTGGTCGGGCGTCTCCTCGAACTCGAATCCGTCCTCCATCTCACGCTGCCAGGGCGTGTCGCTGCCGAACGCATGGCCGGGCTGCTGCTGGCGGGCGGAGTAGATCCGCACCAGCTCGCCGGCCAGCTCGAGCGCGGACTTTTTCGCGCGGCGCTTGGTGCGCTCCCACTCGCTCCCGCCGAGGCGGTTGACCTGCGGCCTCTCCTCCTCGCCGCCCAGGTATTTCTGCACGCGATCGAACTGGTCGGTCGGGACGTAGAGGCGGTCGTTGCCCGCGTACTCGACCAGGAGGAACTCGCGCTCGCCTCCTTCCGCCTGGCGCCGCACCAGCCCCCGGTAGATGCCGATTCCGTGGTTGATATGAACGACGTAATCGCCGGAGTTCAGATCCGTCAGCGATCCGATCGGCACGCCTTCAGCCGCGCGCCGCCTGATCGGCCGCCGGAGTCTGCGCCAACCGAAGATCTCGCGGTCGGTGACAGCGACCAGCCCGACCGTCGGCAGATGGAAGCCGTGATTCAGCGGCCGCGTCGAGATCACAACCTGGCCCGGCTTCGGCATATATCCCGGTTGCTCGCGAACGATATTCGCGAGCTTGGATTCGTCGAGCATCTCGATCAGCCGGTCGGCCTGCCGGGTGGCGATCAGCACGCGCTCCGAGAGCTTCTGCCATCGCCGCAGTTCGGCCGCCAGCCGTTCGAGATTGCCCGCGAATTCCGTGATGCTCTGAGATGAGATCGCCACTCTCTGCGCGGGCCGCCGCGGCGAATCAGCGCCGATCAGGCAGAGCTCCACGACCCGGCGCTCTTCCAGCTTCCCGAAGGTGTGATCCAGTGGCAGATGCAGCGGCCCCGGCAGCGGCAGCAGCAGCCCCTGGTCGAGGCGGGAGATCTCGACCTCAAGCAGGTCCTTGAGGAACTCGCTGTAATGCTCCTCGACTCGCCCCGGCTCATCGACGACGGCGGTCGCACCCGATGGGAGGTAATCGAGGAGGTTGGTCTGCTCCGGGTAGAGGAATGGCAGGAAGTATTCCAGCCCTCGCACGTATACCTTCTGCTGGAGCGCCTGGACTATGTCCCGGATGCGGGCCTCGAGCCGCTCCGCCTCCATATCCTTGCCATTCGACCGGAGCGCCCTGGCCTGCTCGGCCAGCGCGGCCTCGATCAGCGGCACCGCGCGCTCGACCGATTCATTCGAGAGCAGCACCTCGCGCGCCGGCAGGACGGTCACGCTCTCTACAGGCGAGATGGAGAGCTGATTCGCCGGATCGAACGTGCGGATCGAGTCGATCTCGTCGCCGAACAGCTCTACGCGGACCGGCCAATCAGCCCCGACGGGGAAGATGTCGATCACGCCGCCGCGCACGCCGATCTCGCCGGCTGTATCCACCATGTCTTCGCGCTCGTAGCCAAGCTCGACCAGCCGCTGAACCAGCTCATCGCGATCTGCCGCCTGCCCAAGCCGGAGCGAGAGGAACGCCGCGCGAAGCACGTCCGGCGGAGGGCAGCGCTGGAAGGCCGCAGCCGCGCTGGCGACGATGATAACCGGCTCACCATCGAGCAGCTTCCGCAGGCCGAGCTGCCGGTCGCCAACGAGGCGCGGGTCCGGGGAGACATCCTCGAAGAGGAGCGCTTCGAGAGAGGGGAGGAGGATCGCTTTCGCGTCATCGGGGCGGGCGACGTCGTCCGGCGCGAGGGCGCGGATGTCCTCATACGTGCGTTCGGCGGTCTCGGCAGTGGGGCAGATGACGAGGATGGGTTTGTCAGAGGCGCGCGCGAGCCTGGCGATGATCAGCGCCTTGACAGGTTCGATCACGCCATCGACGCGAACCAGGGAGGCGTCCGCCCCCGCGGACCCCTCCTCGATCTTCCTGAGCTCCGCCCAATCGTCCAGGGCGGATAACAGCCAACTCATGTCAGCGTCAGTATAGCAACGGGGGCGGGCACGGTCAACGCGTTCCGACGTCGGAGCATGCCACTCATAATCTGTAGACTTATACTCTGCGCGAGTCTATCCTGCGCGGTATGAAGCGAGGGGACGCGCTCACTCTCCAACAACGATTCGGAGCCGCCGCCAGAGCTCGGCGCGAGAGTCTTGGTATCTCCCAGGAAGAGCTTGCGGCCAGGGCCGGGCTCCATCGCACCTACATCGGTGACGTAGAGCGTGGTCTGCGGAACATCTCTCTCGCCAGCATTGGCAGACTCGCGTCGGCCCTCGGTTGCACCATGTCCGACCTTATGCGGGAAACCGAGGAGTAGATGCAGCCCGATCCGGCGTTCACCGGTCTTCCGAGCGAGTTTTGGGCCTACGTCAGGGCTGTCTCCGAGGCCTTCGGGTACTCGGAACGTGGTGCCGACTGCGTGAAGCGACCTAACGAGGGCGATGTGCTATCGTGCCTCAGGGCCATAAGCCTTGCATCAGACCCTCTAAATGAGGAACTCCGCGGAGGCACCTACCTGCGAACTCTGGTTGAGTACCTACACTACCGTGCTGAGGCGCTCAACACACACGCGAGGCCGGCTTTCATGAACCGCGAAGAGGCGCGGGCCGAATTCCGAAGACTCAAGAAGGCACTGAAGCCGAAGTGTAATATCCCCATGAACAAGCAGAAGGGGCCGAAGCGGCATGAAGCATACCTGACGTCCATGGTCAATATGCTGACAGAGGCCACGCTCAGCAGCTGCGAGTTCGATCAGGATCCGCGCGGACTTGTAACCGTTCGGAATGAGGGGAGACTGCTGTGCACTCTGGCGAGACGAGTGGACGGGGCATATCCTACGACGAACAACCCGACGGCCATCTGGGAGATCAAGGAGTACTACGGCACTACTACCTTTGGCAGCCGCGTCGCGGATGGCATCTACGAGACCATGCTGGACGGATACGAGCTGGCACAAGTACGGCAGCAACACGGGAAACACATTCTCCACTACCTGATCGTAGACGACCGGTTCACCTGGTGGGAGTGCGGCCGTTCGTATCTGTGCCGCATTGTTGACATGCTCCACGCGGGGTTGCTGGATGAAGCTATCTTCGGCCGCGAGTTGATCCTTCGGTGGCCTGAGATCGTGGATACATGGACCCGCGTCTAGCGCTGGACGCGTACTACCATGTCAGCAACAGCCGGTCGTGCACCCGCTCCCCCCTCATATCTTCGCCCCTCTTCTGGAAGCGACGCAGCATTGAGCCGCCGCAGTCGATCATGATCTCGCGCTCGAAGAGGCCATCCGGGATGGCAATGTCCGCGTAGACCCTGCCAGATTTCTTCATCCCATCGAGTGAAAGCAGCACCTTTGCCCCTCGGCTCCTGCAGCCCTCGATGGCCTGCCACAGGCGCTCGACGAGAAACTCCTGGGCCCCGTACAGTATGCGCTGGGTGTGGACATACGGTGGATCACAGTAGACAACGTCATTCAGTCCCGCTGTCCCCATGGTTTCCTCGAAATCCGCGCAGACGAAGTCGGTGTTCGAGACTCGGCGCCGCCATGTGAAGACGCGTTCAGCCAATGACTCCGGAGAGATAGCTCGATGGGGGCCCACGGGCGTGCTCATCGTCCCGGCCCTGGTGAACCGCACGATCCCGCCATAACACGAACGGCACAAGAAGAGCAGGTCAGGTCCGTTGGGGTGCGCATTATAGGAGTCACGTGCTTGCTCGTACGCCTCCCTTGGCCGGGAAACGTATTGACTCCAGAGTTGCCGGTAGTGCTCAATAAGAGCATCTGGATTGACCTTCAGCAGTGTCCAGATCTCGATCAGCGGCCCCAGTGCGTCGCCAGCCAGCCCGGCATCCGGGGCAACCGTCGCGAGTACCGAACCACTGCCCACAAAGGGTTCAATGTAACGTCGGTGATCGGCTGGCAGGCAGTTCGCTATCTCACCCGCGTAGCGGTGCTTGTTACCCACCCATTTGAGGAACTGACTGCGCGGTGGCGTATGCCCGAACAGTGCAGGTTGTAGCTCTGTGACGATGGTCATAGTGCGCGATTCGCCGCCTACGCGTGGAGCATACACTTGTTTGATGCCAGATGTCAACCAGCATCGTGCATTCCTACTCTGATTGCCACCGGCCACCTGCCCTGCTATCATCTGGCCGTGCTTGCCATCGCTATCATCTTACTCGTTCTTGCCGTTATCTTCACCTCGCTTCTCGTCAACGAGGTGCGGCGGTACAAGAGCGGCCGGCACCTGATCTCGCCGCGACGGCTGGCGCTGAGGCTAATCGCGGGCTTTCTGCTGCTGATCTTGCTGGGGATGGTGTTCTCGGGGCTGTTTGTGCTGCAGTTGAAGGAGGCCGGCGCGCGGCCGCAGTTGTTCATCACTTTCTGGTCGGTCTGCCTACTGATTGCTGTCGCTCTGATCGTCGTCATGCTCATGGATCTGCGGGAGGTGGGCGAGCGGTATCTGCAGCGACAAAATGAGATGTGGCACGATTTCGCGGCGTATCTCGCGAAGCACCCTGCTCGACCTGAGATCACCCCGCACGATGAGCCGAAGCAATGACCGGGAGGCGAGTCGCGCCAGCTATCTCGGACGACGTGTGGATGGGCCGCGCTCTGCGGCTTGCGGCGCGCGGGCGCGGCTGGACCAGCCCCAATCCGATGGTCGGCACAGTAGTGGTGAAGCGAGGGCGGATCGTGGGAGAGGGCTACCACCATGAAGTCGGCGGCCCTCATGCAGAGGTATGGGCGCTGGAGGCGGCAGGCGCGAATGCCCGCGGCGCGACCGTCTACGTCAGCCTGGAGCCCTGCTGCCATCATGGCCGCACGCCACCGTGCACACGCGCGTTGATTGCGGCAGGGGTGAAGCGCGTCGTCGCCGCCAGTCTCGACCCAGACAGGCGCGTCAGTGGCCAGGGCGTGCGTCAACTCCGGGACGCCGGGATCGAGGTCGATGTCGGCGTACGGGAAGCGGAGGCGCGGCGGCTCAATGAGGGTTTCTTCAAGCGCGTCACGACCGGGCTGCCATTCGTCTCCCTGAAGGCAGCGATGAGTCTCGACGGTAAGATCGCCACCGCTGGTGGGGAATCTCAGTGGATCACCGGAGAGCCGGCGCGAAAGCTCGCACATCGGCTGCGGGCCGAGCATGACGCTGTCATGGTCGGGGTCGAGACTGCTCTCGCGGACGATCCGCAGCTCACAGTACGCACCGCGCGGGGGCGAAGTCCACTGCGCGTGGTCGTGGACAGCCGCGCTCGCACCCCGGCGACGGCGCGTCTGCTCGCGGCGGGCGAGCGCCGGCCGGTCATTGCCGTCACGGAAGCGGCCCCAGAGGTCAGCCGGAGGCACCTGGAAGCCGCGGGCGCGGCGGTGTGGGTTTCTCCGGCGGTCAACGGCCGAGTGGACTTGTGCTGGCTCCTGCGCCGACTGGCAGAGAAAGGCGTCAACAGCGTGCTTGTCGAGGGCGGCGGCACGTTCGCGGCGGGCGCGCTAGCCGCGGGCGTCGTAGATCGTGTATACTTCTTCGTAGCGCCCCTGATCCTGGGTGGCGCGGGGGCGCTTACGCCTGTCGAAGGCGAAGGCGCTCGTCGGCTTGCCGCAGCCTGGCGGGTCCAGTCGATGCGGGTGCGCCGGGTG
>JBEKKD010000109.1:0-10460 GCA_050010895.1 Armatimonadota bacterium | reverse complement strand
AGCAGCGGCCCGCACGTCGGCCGACTTGGTGATGCCCGCTGCCGGCTGCCAGAGACACGCGTGCTCGTTGTAGCCCGCGTCCTCGGACCAGCCCACGATCTGCCCGGCGTCGTTGATGCCGGAGGCCCAGCTCCAGCTGTCTCCCGGCAGCGTCCCCAGATCCGTGATGGCTCCGTTCTGCCAGAAACATGCGTGCCCGTAGTAGCCCCCGTCGAAAAAGTTGCCGGACTCGACTACGATCTGCCCGGCGTCGTTGATGCCGGAGGCCGCGCTGTCGCTGTCACCCGGCAGCGTCCCCAGGTCCGTGATAGCTCCGTTCTGCCAGAGACACGCGTGCTCGTAGTGGCCCGCGTCCTCGGACCAGTCGGACCAGCCTACGATCTGCCCGGCGGCGTTGATGGCGGAGGCCCCGCCGTAGATGCCCCCCGGCAGCGTCGCCAGGCCGGTGATGGCTCCGTTCTGCCAGAGACACGCGTGCTCGTCGCTGCAGCCCACGATCTGCCCGGCGTCGTTGATGGCCAAGGCATAGCTGTCCACGAACGGAGGCAGCGTGCCCAGATCGGTGACCGTTCCGTTCTGCCAGAGACACGCGTGCTCCGGGCCGCCGGCGGCCGTATAGGACGAACCCACGATCTGCCCGGCGTCGTTGATGGCGTAGGCCCCGCTGGAGTCGTATCCCGGCAGCGTCCCCAGATCGGTGACCGCTCCGTTCTGCCAGAGGCACGCGTGGTAGTAGCCGCTCGCGTCCTCGGACCGGCCCACGATCTGCCCGGCGTCGTTGATGCCGCAGGCCCAGCTCACGATGTCCCCCGGCAGCGTCCCCCGGTCTGTGATGGTCCCGTTCTGCCAGAGACACGCGTGTCCGTCAGAGTAGCCCACGATCTGCCCGGCGTCGTTGATGGCGAGGGCCTCGCTGGTGTGGCCCCCCGCCAGGTCGGTGATGCTGTAGCCGCCCGCGGCCGCCATACCGGCCACCGCACAGAGCAGAAGCAAAGCCGCGAAGGCGGCCGCCGCGATGTGGACTCTCATCTCTTCGCCTCCTCATCACCGGATGCCCCGTCGCGCGTCCACCGGTCCACAAACGGGGAAGCGACGGTCTCGGCCGCGGCGGAACGGCAGAAGACGGCCAGGAGAGGAGGAACCGTATGCACCCTCATGTGCCAACCCCCTATCGCAGCTGGGTCACCCCATAGTAGGCAGGGGCTGAGCAGCAACTCTACCTGCCTCTCTTGTTGGTTTGTACCACCATTCCTGCCGATCATACCGTCGTGCCACTGGATGGCCTGCACTTCTGCCTGGCGTGTTCACGAGCGGACGAAACGGCGGGCCGCTGCTAAGGGCCGAAGACACCGCGCCGCGTCGGCTTCAGCACCGCGCTCGGATGCGGGATCGAGGTAGGGCCGCGTGCTCCCAGGCCTCTCCGTGGCGGCGACTGGCTCCATAATGCGTCGTATGGGCCCAATCTCTGCTGGACATTCCCGCCAACCTGAGCCATTCATTGGCGTCAGGAGGCAGGGAAATGCCAACAGAGAGCGCAGTGCAGCTGGCGGTCACGGCGGTCGGATTCGAGGAGGCGGTAGCTGGATTCCTCGACTACCTCGGCTACTACCGCGGCTATTCGGTCCACACGGTGAAGGCGTACGCGCGGGACTTGAGGGAGTTCCTGGGTCTCCTCAGGAGGCGCTACCCAGGCGTCGTCGCTCCCGATCAGGTGCGGCGAGAGATGGTGGTGCAGTTCGCGTTCAGCCTGAAGGACCAGGCGCCGCTCACCGTGCGGCGCAAGCTCACCGCCATCGCTTCGTTCTACCACTACCTGCAGGACACAGGTTCCGCCGTTCTCAGCCCCGCCCGCGGCCTCCCTCTGCCGAAGCTGGCGCAGCGGTTCCCCACTTGCCTGACTGCAGAGCAGGCCGGGGCCCTACTGGAAGCGGCGCATACCCCATGGCATCGCGCCATGGTCGCGCTGCTGCTGTTCGCCGGGCTGCGCCGGAGTGAAGTCACGGCCATCACGCTCGACGACCTCGACCTGGAGAACGCGCAGCTGCTCGTGCGCGGCAAGGGAGCCAAGCAGCGCGTGGTCCCGCTCACGCCGCTGGTGGTCGAGGCGATCAAGGAGTACTTGCCCTGCCGGCCGCAGACCGAGAGCGACCACCTCTTTGTTAGCCGCGTCGGTGGCCATGCCCTCCATGCGCGCGTCGCTGGCCGCATGCTACAGCATGTACTTCAACGCGCCGGCCTCGACCACGAGCACATCACTCCGCACCGCCTGCGCCACACCTTCGCCAGCCACCTCATCCGCATCGGCGCGGACGTCAGAACCGTGCAGGAATTGCTCGGCCACGCCGACCTCCAGACTACCGCCCGCTACCTGCATTCGGATACGCGGACGAAACAGGCGGCGGTGGGGAAGCTGGCGGCGGCTTTCGCAAGCTCAAATCCGGTCGCGCCTCCCGCTGGCCGGGCAAAGCGATCTCCCGGAAGGGCTGCCGGTGGTCGTGTAGAGGCTGGACGCGCCCACTGAATGGGTCGACTGTGGCCGTGTATGATCCAGCCGCCATGGGTAGCCCCGGTCTTGTGAGGACCTGGTGGCCGAGGTGAGACATGGGCAGTCTGCTCAGGTCCCAAGCCTGGCTCACTACGGAGGTGTGTCGGCACTCAGGCCGAGCGCTCGGATCTCGTCGAACAGCTCTTTCTCCTCTTGCAGAGCGTCTTTGAGGAGTCTGGCACACTCTCGGCTGCAGCACATGAACAGGAGATCGTTGCCCTCCCGCTTGGCCTGTGAGTCGCCGGTGGTCACAATCGCGGGGACGGTCTTGTCCACCAATGCAAGGACGACCGGGATCACCTTACCCTCTCGGCCTGTAATGCCTATTCGATGTCTCGCCTTCACTCCCAGACCAAAGACCTCGGAATCATCTGGGATCCGCTTATCGCACCACGCACAGGTAGACATGAAGAGTGCTCTTCGCCGGCCATTAGCTCTGCAGTAGTGCCGCGGGGATTCGACATCGACTGAGTGCGCCCTTGTGCGACAAGCGTGGGCCTGGGGCCAGAGCAGATTCAGAAATGGCCGTTGCGAAGCGCGTTATGGCCAGGCTCGGCCGCCCGCACGCGGCGACAACGCCGCGCACACCAGCAAGGCGAGGGACGACGCCAACCGGCGGCCGAACGCCGCGCACAGGCGCCCACAGCGCGCCATTCGCGGCCGCGTGCACACGGCGGCATGCTGACGGCACAACAAACGCTTCGGCAGCCTGGCTGCAGCTCTCGTGGTGGGCCGTCTGTGCTGCTCAGCTAGGCTCGATGGGACGAGAGCGATGCTTCGCAGGAATCGCGGCAAAGAGAGGCAAACCTTCAGGATGCTGAGAGGCGAGGGCCCAGACATGTCCGCAAGCTTCCGGGTCTACGTAGACGAATCCGGTGATGAGGGCTTTGCGTTCGGAGAGGGCAGCTCCGAATGGTTCGTGCTGTCGGCCATTATCACCCACATGGCCGACGATCTGGACGCGGTGAAGGTCGTGGACGTGGTGCGGCAGCGGCTGGGCCGGCCGGAGAAGAAGCCCCTGCACTTCCGGGACCTGCGGCACGAGCACCGGCTGGTCTACGTGGATGAAATCGCGCGGCGGCCGCTGAAAGTGGCGAGCGTACTGGTGCACAAGCCCTCCCTGAACGAGCCGGAGAAGTTCGGAGAGCGTTACCGGCTCTACTTCTACACCGCCCGCTATCTGCTGGAGCGGGTGTCGTGGTACTGCCGCGATCATCGGCACGCGGGTGACGCCGGCGATGGGACCGCGGACATCGCGTTCTCCAACCGGTCGAGCATGTCGTACCAGGAGTTGCGGGCGTACGTGAACGCGCTGGAGGCCCAGACGAGCATGTTCGACGTGCGGGTTGACTGGAGCGTGATCCGCGCGGACCAGATTTGGGCCTTCACTCCGGGCCGGCTAATGGGACTTCAGGTAGCCGACGCGCTGGCAGGCAGCTTCTTCTACGCCACCCAGGCGAGCCAGTACGGGTTCACCGAGGACCGCTATGCCAGGATGCTGAAGCCGGTGGTGTACCACCATCGCGGCCGGTACCTCGGATATGGGATCAAGCTCTGGCCGCGGGAGGTAGAAGCGCGTCTGGGCGGGGAAGAGCGACTGGCATGGATCAGGCAGGAGTACGAAACCAAAACGGCAGGCTCCGGGTCATAGGTTCCCACCCATTACGGGCTGCCGTCCTCGGCGGACGACCTATGATGGTTCCCGCGCACGCCTGCCACAGTCATTATAACCTGTTATTGGCAGGGGTCAATAGGCGTGCGAAGGGATTCTGGGGCAATGGTTGAGCAGCGGAAGAATGGGGGCAAGGACGGCGCGGAGGCCATCTCCGAGCGGCCGGAGCACGATCCGGCTGCCTGCCCCTATGCGCCGAAGCCCAGGACACCACGGCTCGTGTGGTGTGGCATGGAGGACCGACAGGCGGTCGAGGCGGCGCCAACGCAGGTGGTGGAGATCGTTACCCCTGGGCTGGCCCAGCAGCAGGTCGGGATGGGACTGGACGTGCGAGAGACGCCGGCCGTCTACGGCATACCAGAGGAGCGCCCGAATCGGCTGATCTGGTGCAATGACAATCTGGTCGCGCTGCAGACCTTGATCGCCGAGGGGTACGAGGGCAAGGTTGATCTCATCTACATTGACCCCCCGTTCGCAGCCGGCCGTGATTTCAATTTGCCTCTGATGCAGGTCGAGATCGAGGGTGATGCCGTTGACGTGAAGGCTCCAGGACTGATAGAGGAACTGGCCTTTTCAGATACCTGGGGGCGAGGGCTTGACTCGTATCTCTCCATGATGCGAGATAGGCTCTTGCTGCTACGGCGACTGCTGGCCTCTTCGGGTGCGCTGTTCCTCCAATGCGACTACCACGCAGGCCACTATCTGAAAGTCCTGCTGGACGGCGTCTTCGGGTATGAGAACTTCCGTGGTGAACTGGTGGTGAAACGCCGGATCACCAAGAATCTCCAGCAGCAGTTCGCCGCAGTCCGTGCCCTCCCACAGGGCCATGACGTCGTCCTCTGGTATTCGGGCAGTCCCGAGGTGAGATTCCAGGCGGCTCAGGCGCAGTTGGACACCAGGCCGGAGGGATACTGGCACCACTTCTGGAGCAATGCCGACCGTCACACGATGCGTTACCTGCTTCTGGGCGTGACCCCGAGAACAGGACAGTGGAAGTGGGCCAGAGAGCGCGCCTTAAAGGCGGTTGAGAACTACAGATTGTACGAGCGGAAAGCCAACGGGAGGAGTTTGGTTCAGTACTGGCGGGATACAGGATGCTCCCTGGAGTTCATACGACTGTCTGTGCGCGGTAAGGTCGAGAACTGGTTCCCTCCTGCTGAGACACGCATCGCGGATACCATCTGGACTGACATACACGCCTATGAAAACGAGAAACTCTACCCGACGCAGAAACATACAGACCTGCTGGAACGCTTATTCACTATGGTACCCAAGCCGAATGCCCTGGTGCTTGACTGCTTCGCGGGTGGGGGGACGGCCGCCGTCGCGGCCGAGAAGCTGGGCCGGCGCTGGATCATCTGTGACAACTCCAAGTTCGCGGTCCACATCTCACGGAAGCGGCTGATCTCGATGAGCGCCCGGCCGTTCACGGTCGAGAACGTGGGCTTCTACCAGCGGGGGGAGGCCTGGCAGGACGCGTGGGGTCGGAGACCGGCGGCACGAGTCTACCGGAACGCGATCCTGGAGCTATTCGGGGCGGAGCCGCTGGATGAGAACAGCGGATTCGTGCATTTGCATGGCAGGAAAGGCCGGGCGTATGTGCACGTTGGCCCGCTCAACAGGCCGCTGACGGAGGCGCAGTCGGACGCGGTGGCGCAGGAGGCGGCCGAGAACGGGATCAAGCAGGTGGTGCTGCTGTCGGCCGACTATGCGGCGATGTTCGACCTGCGCGGGATTGAGCAGCGCCACAAGGTGAAGATCGAGTGGCGGATCATCCCGTCAGCCGCGATTGAGGCAGTCCGCGACCGCCTGGCAAAGAAGCGGGCCGGGAAAGAGCCGGCCGAGCCCGATCCCATTCACTTCTTCGTCCCACCGGTGATCGGGCTCAGGCCGAGGGTCGAGAAGCGGAAGGTCCGGATAATGCTGACGAGTCTGGAGGTGGCGCTGAGCGACTGCCTGATGACGCAGGACCCGAAGAAGCGGGCAGAGATCGCGAAGGCTATCACACACTGGACGAGCCTGGTGGACTACTGGGCGGTTGACTGGAACTATGACGGCCGCATCTTCCGGAACGACTGGCAGGCGTTCCGAACGAAGAAGAACCGTGAGCTCGTGACGACAGCGGAGAACCAGTACACCGGAGGCAAGGGCGAGAGGACGATTGCCGTGAAGGTGACGGACATCTTCGGGAACGACGGATTGAGAGTGTTCAAGGTGACGCTATGACGGGCGGCCTGTTCGGGGTAGGGACTCAGAGCCAGCTTGTCGCTCGCGTCCAGGCGAAGGTTGAGGAGTGGGTCCGCTCGGACTACACGCGGGCTCCGCACGCCGTCAGTGACACAACGCGTACGCTCCTCGACCACTGGTTCAGCACGCCTCACCGGATGGCCGATGGATCGTTCTTCGCCTGGTATCCTCACCAGCGCCGGGCCGTCGAGACGGTGATCTACCTGCATGAGGCGTGTCACGTGCGGCGCCTCGCAGATCTCACGGCGGTTGTGGGCTCGGAAGTCGGAGATCAGCGCGACCCCTGGCCGAAGCTCGGGCTATGGATGGCCACCGGGTCCGGCAAGACGAAGGTGATGAGCCTTCTTGCGGCGTGGGCGTTCCTGAACCGGAAGCTCGAGGGTGATCGCCTGGGCCTGGGATCAGTGGGCTTGGTCATTGCTCCCAATCTGATCGTGCTGGAGCGCCTGCTCACTGACTTCGCGCCTTCGGAGCCGAACGTCCCCAACATCTTCAGGGCCGACCCGATCATCCCGCGCCAGTTTGACCGAGGGTGGGACGTCCGTATCATCCATCCGCAGGATGTACCGGGGGAGCTTGTGCCTGGGCAGGACGCTCTGATCCTGTCGAACATCCAGCGGCTTCAGGTGCAAGCGGATCGGGCAGAGGAAGAGGTCGGACCCACAGAGGAGGAGCCGGGAGAGCAGGGCGACTTGTTCGGCAGCCTGTTCGGGCCGGCGGTGCCGAAGGACCTAGGCGTCGGGGCAACTCGGCTGTGGGATCTAGTGACATTGGCGGGGCGGCTGTTCGTGATGAACGACGAGGCCCACCACGTACACGATGAGCAGCGCCATGCTGAGGCAGAGCAGCGGGCCCGCGCAAGGGAGGATGAGCGGGAGCTTGCCTGGCATCGTACGCTGATGAAGGCCCACGCGGACAGCCCTCTTGGCCTACAGCTAGACTTCTCCGGCACGCTGTTTGAGGAGCCGCGCGGCCCAAGGGCTAAGCCGGTTCCGTTCCGGCACACGGTATTCTACTACAGCCTTCCACAGGCGCGCAATAACAACGTAGTAAAGCGGGCGAAGCTGGCGCGCATCCGAGTGACGGCAGTGGACGGCCGGATCGACTATGTGATCCCGCGAATCGACGCTTCTGCGTCGGACGCCTGGGACAAGTACACCCAGCTCCTTCAGGCAGGTATCGCCGAGTGGAAGAAGGCGCAGGGCGAGCTTGATGAGCGCGGGCTGAGTCGGAAGGCGGTGCTGTTTGTCGTGTGCGAGGACGCCCGGAAGGAAGCGCCGGAGATCGCCCGCGGATTCGAGGAGTGGGCGGAGGAGAATGGCTCCAGGCCGTTCGCGGGCCGGGTACTGGAGATACACATCGGCCGCAAGGAACTGGAGAACGACGAGGCCTGGGCGAAAGTCAAGGAGGATGTGAAGAAGGTTGACGCCCTGGACAACCCCTACTCGGTGGTTGTGAGTGTGCTCATGCTGCGGGAAGGTTGGGACGTCCGTAACGTCAAGGTGATTGTCCCTCTGCGCCCGTGTACGTCGCGGACCCTCACCGAGCAAGTGCTGGGCCGCGGCCTTCGGAAGATGTTTCCGCCGCAGCGGAACGAAGAGGGCGAGGTGACGATGCCGCCCGAGGATCTGATCGTCATCGAGCACGAGTCGTTCACCGCCGAGGTGCTCGGCGAGGTGAACGACGAGGGTACGATCATCGAAGGGGCTGACGGCGGCACGGAGCCGCCGCCTGAGATCCGGGTGAACCCGGTGCAGCCTGAGGAGGAGAGGGCCCGCCGTGACGTGGTGATACCGTATCTGCTGGGAGCATTCGAAACACGGGAGGACTGGCCCGACCGGATACCGAGGCCGCTCCCTGCACTGGCAAAGCGCCTGCAGTACATCTCGGACATCCCCAGGCTGAAGGGGATGACGATGCGCGAAGACATCTTCGACCCCATGGCGGAGCCGGAACCAGGTGTCACGTGGATGGTCCGTGAGGCCCGCTATGTGGCGTTCGACAATGTGCTCGGAAGCCAGGCGCGCCGCCTCCTGAATGACCTCCGGGTAGCGCGAGCGTACGAGACCGAGGTCAAGGCGCTGCTGAAAGAGTGCTACCGGCGCTGCGTGTTCGATCTCCCGGCCGGGGTGACGCTCGACTTCGGCGCCGAGTACGAGGACGATCCGGAGGGGCAGCGGATACTGATCCTGAACATCCAGCGGCCAGACGTGCGTGAGGCCGCGCGGGAGATGCTGGACGGCCTCATCCGGCAAGCGCGCACTGGCGGCGAGGCCGAGCAAGTTGAGGTGGATGTCCGCCACGCGAAAGATCTGCCAGGCTTCGATACGCGCTTCCCGGAGAGCCGCGATCTGTACTACCTGAACCCCGAGAAGTGCGTCTTTGACCGGTGCTGCTTCGATGCCCCGGAAGAGCGGCTCTTTGCCGAGTGTCTTGACCGGGCCGACGATGTTGCCTCGTGGCTGTACAATGACCGGCGCGGCGTGCGGTTCTTCATGCAGTACATCTTCGAGAATAAGCCGGCGTACTACTACCCCGACTTCATCGTCAGACTGAACGATGGGTCCTACTGGCTCGCCGAACCGAAGGGGCGAGTCACGGCGAAGGACGTGGCGAAAGCTCGCCGAGGTGCGCGGTATTGCGAGATCGTAGAGCGTCACCGGCCCGAATCGTGGCACTATCTCCTCGTCGTGAATGACCCGGGCGCTCGCCGCAGTGACCTCGCGTGGTGGCGCAACACCATGCCGCTGTCGTTCGCGAAGCTGGCGGAGTATGTGGGGGGGAGGGAGATGCCGGAGGTGGGGCTGTTTGGGAATGGTCTTCTGAACCAGCGCGACCCGCAGGCGTAGTCGGCGCTTCTGGCTATTGGGAGGTAGGGCCACATAGGCGGGGGGTGAGCCCGGACTGGAGCCATAATCGGTGCTATGGGCCCAGTCGCGATGCCGGCCCCAACACAGCGGCCAGGCACTTGGCGATCACGAGCAGCCCCATCGGCCCAATGCCGACTTGGCATTCGCGCTCATCCTCTACGGCTCCCAGCGCAGGAGTATCAGCGAGTGCCGAGGACACCACGAGAGAGGCTGCACCAGCATCCTGGAAGCCAGATGAGTTCCTGGACAGTACGGGCGGCGACCGCGGTTATGTGCGAGTACGTGACCTCGACGGCATGCGCGGGCCGGAACTGCTCAGCACGCAACAGCGCCTGACAAGCAATCTGGAACCGGTTGAAACCAAACGGCACTCGCGCTCGTACAGGGCAGCAGATCGCGTCGCAACGAAAGGGAACCGAGATGCGAGGGATGAGATGGTTGTGCGTAGTGGTGCTGTTGGTGAGCAGCCAGGCCAGCACCTCAGTTGCTGGTGCCGGAGCCGAGGCCGCAGGTACCGATATCGCCACACTGACCGGTAAGGATCCGGCTCCCTTTGCCGCCTACCTGGAGCAGCATGGTCAGCCTCCCACCGACTACGTCGTCAGCGCATTCCACGACCACGACATCGTGATCCTCGGAGAGATGCATGAGGTGCCCGAGAACCTTGCCTTCATCGCCGGGCTGATCGAGCCGCTTTACCGCCGGGCAAAGGTCAGATGTCTGGCGACGGAGTTCCTCCGCAGTCGGAACACGGCGCGGGCGAACCAGATCCTGTCCGCGCCCAAGTACGATGAGGCAGCTGTAGTGGATCTCTACCGTGACTACGTCTCGGTGTGGGGGTACCGCGAGTACATGGATATCTTCCACGCGATCTGGACGCTGAACCACTCGCTGCCGCCGGGGGCGTCGCGGTTCCGCGTTGTCGGGCTGGATGGCGATGTCGAGGAGTATGACGTGCAGCAGGCCCCCGAGGAGCGACGCGCGGCCCTCCGAGAGAATCTCATGGCACGTGATGCCTATATGGCAGAGGTGTTCGCAAAGGAGGCGACGGCCGGCACAGACAAAGTGCTCCTGCACACGGGTTACATGCACTCCTTCACCCACTACCGATGGCCCGTGGTCGTGG
>JBEKKD010000108.1:0-10469 GCA_050010895.1 Armatimonadota bacterium | reverse complement strand
ATGGGCTACTCCAGCCTCTACCGCAGATACCTGGCGTTACCAGCATCGTGAACCGCCGGATGCGGACCCGCATGTCCGGTGGTGTGGGAGGAGGGGCCGGTGACGACCCCTCCTACCCGATTGTCGCTCGGATCAACGCATAGGTGTCCGGCGAGAGAGGAACGCCGCGAGATTGGAAAGAATGAGTGCGGAGCAACGCGGTCCGGGTGGGTTCCGGCAGAGGCCCGCGCTCCAAGAGGAGACGCAGAGGCGCCAGGAGGACGATTATGGGCGCAGTGATGGAAGTTACCGACGCCAATTTCGAGCAGGAAGTGCTGAAGTCCGACCTGCCGGTGCTGGTCGATTTCTGGGCGCCTGGCTGCCCGCCGTGCGCGGCGCTTTCGCCGATACTCGAGAAGATGGCGGGAGAGATGGGCGTCGAAGCGAAATTCGTGAAAGTCAACGCGGCTCAAGAGCGGCAGACCGCGGCGAAATACCGCATCCAGGCCGTGCCGACCGTGATGATCTTCAAGAACGGCGAGATCGCCGACAGCGCCATCGGATTCCAGCCGGACCAAGAGATACGCCGTCGAATCGGCGCTGTCACCGCGAAGCAATAGCGTTTTCCGCCGAGGGCCACCGGAGCATATGGACGCATCGCCTGGGCCGGCCGGAGTCTGGGACGTGATCATTCTGGGCGGGGGTCCGGCCGGGCTCTCGTGCGCTATTTACTGCTGCCGGGGGCGGTTCAGCACGCTCATCCTCGAACGGATGATGACCGGCGGCCAGGTAGTTCTCAACGATATCATCGAGAACTACCCCGGCTTCCCAGAAGGCCTGCCCGGGTTCGAGCTCGCCGAACGGATGACCCGCCATGCCCAGCGGTTCGGCGCTCAGGTCCAGACTGGCGAGGTGGTAGGCATAGACGTCAGCCGCCGGCCGTTCCGTCTGGAGATAGCGAACGGCGAGCCGCGCTTCGCGCACGCACTGCTGATCGGTATAGGCAGTCGCCCGCGCCAGCTGGATGTCCCAGGGGAGAAGGAGTTCCTCACCAGAGGCGTCTCGTACTGCGCCACCTGTGATGGCCCGCTGTTCGCCGATAGGCGCCTGGCGGTGGTCGGCGGCGGCGATACCGCTCTCGAGGAATCCCTCTTTCTCGCCAACATTGCCAGCAGAGTGACGCTGATTCACCGTCGAGACCAGCTCCGCGGCCAACGCATCCTGCAGGAGCGGGTGCTGTCGAACCCAAAGATCGATCTTCTGTGGAGCCACCGCGTTGCGGAGATCGTGGGCGACGAGTCCGTCAAAGCGCTCCGAGTCGCAGCAGTGAAGACCGGCCAGGAACGGGAGATCCCCGTAGACGGCGTTTTCATCGCGGTCGGTACCGTCCCTCAGACCAGCTTTCTTCCGGCCGACATCCGCCTCGACGAAGGCGGGTTCATCAAGACCGATCACGATCTCATGACATCGGTGAGAGGCATCTTCGCCGCCGGAGATGTACGGGCCGGCGCCTATCGACAGATCGCCTTCTCGGTCGGCGATGGCGCGCTCGCCTACCGCAGCATATTCCGCTATCTCGAGGAGCAAGGGGTTCGTGGCAGCCTCGCGTCGTAGGGTAGGTGTGCGCTGTGACCGATCGCGCTGTGACCGATCCCGGCCCCAAGTCAGGAGCCAACCATGAAGGCAGTCTACCTGCACGGCATCCGTGACCTCCGGATGCACGACGATCCGATGCCGAAGCTGAGCCGGCCCGACGAAGTGCTCATCAAGATGGGCGCAGTGGGCGTCTGCGGCTCCGACTGCCACTTCTACGAGCGAGGTCGCATCGGGCACTTCGTCGTGAACGAGCCGCTTATCCTGGGCCATGAGGTCGCGGGGCAGGTGATGGAGGTCGGCGGAGAGGTCACGAACGTCGCGCCAGGCGACCTGGTTGCCATTGAGCCCGGAATCCCATGCCGCCGCTGCCGCCGCTGCAGAGAAGGGCGGTACAACATATGCGAGGTCGCCGTCTACTTCATGGCGGCGCCGCCCGATTACCAGGGCGCGTTTCGTGAGTACTTCACCTGGCCAGCGGACTTCGTCTACAGGCTGCCGGCGGGGCTGAGCGTCGAAGATGGGGCGATGATCGAGCCGCTGGCCGTGGGCGTGCATGCCTGCCGCCGCGCCGAGATTCGGCCCGGACAGAGCGCTGCCGTGCTGGGCGCGGGACCCATCGGGCTGCTGGCGATGCAGGCCGCGGCGGCCTATGGCGCATATCCGGTCATCGCCACCGATGTGATCCCGTTCCGTCTGGATCTGGTGCGGCAACTGGGTGCGGAGGCGCTCGATGCGAGCGCGGGCGACCCAGTGGAGGCGATTCGCGACATGACCGGAGGCCGGGGAGCGGACGTCGTTATCGAAACCGCGGGCACGATGGCCACGATCCAACAGGCGATGAAGGCGGTGAAGAACGGTGGCGTAGTCGTGCCAGTCGGCCTGCCTCCCGAAGACCAAGGCATGCTCCCGGTGATGGATATGCTCCAGCGCGAGTATGACCTGCGCCCGGTTTTCCGGTATGCCAACTGCTATCCGCCTGCCATCGCCATGGTCGCCGCCGGAAAGATAGCCCTGGGGCCGCTGCGCACTCACGAGTACCGGCTGGAGGAGACGGACGCTGCGCTCACTCTGACCATCACCGGCAAGACGGAGGCGATCAAGGTCCTGGTGAAGCCGTAGCGCTGCCCGCGCGCGCTCGCCCCGGTGTTGACGGCCATGCCGCCGGAGGCTAGAATCCAATTCAGACTTTTCCGCTGGGATTATCCGCCTGCCGGAAGGCGCGGGAGAGGTCCTGGCAGAAGTTTGCCCAAAGTTTCACAAACACGCTGCGAGAAGCTTGCCTTGGCGGCCTGCTGCCGGAGTGTTCGGCGCTCCAGCCTTTCAGGAGCAGCGCTTCCGGTGGTTTCGCGCGAGCACTGACAGAACTCGATATGGGTAACCAATACGCGTACGTCGTTGTCTTCACCCTGGTCGGCATCATCTTTCTGGTGATCGCCCTGATTATGGCCCGGATATTGAGACCCAGCCGCCCCTCACAGGCGAAGCTGATGCCTTACGAGTGCGGCATCGTACCGGAGGGCGACGCCTGGAACCAGCTCAACCCCCGCTACTACATCTTCGCGCTCTTGTTCCTACTCTTTGACGTAGAAGCGGCCTATCTCTACCCGTGGGCGGTTCGTGTCAGCAGGCTAGGGCCGTACGCAGTTGTGGAGATGCTGATCTTCCTGCTCATCCTCGGCTTCGGGCTGGGATACGCATGGCGAGAGGGGGGTCTCAAGTGGGAGTAGCCTTGCCGCCGGACGTCAGACACCGCGGGTCGCCTGATCCCGAGGAATCCCTCACCCCACTCGGACGCGGCGCGGAGGTGATCTGTCGGGTCCCTGGCGGCACCATCTTGATGACCACCGTCGATAAGGTCCTCAACTGGGGCCGGGCTTCTTCGCTGTGGTATCTCACCTACGGCCTCGCCTGCTGCGCCATCGAGATGATGTGTACGGCAGCCTCGAGATGGGATCTGGACCGGTTCGGCCTCATATACCGGGGTACGCCGCGGCAATCCGACCTCATGCTGGTCGCCGGCACAGTGAGCAAGAAGATGGCGCCCGTCCTGCGGCGGCTCTGGGAGCAGATGGCAGACCCGAAGTACGTGATCGCGATGGGAGGGTGCGCGTGCGAGGGCGGCCCCTTCCACGACTCCTATTTCACCGTGCAGGGCGTGGACCAGATCGTGCCAGTCGACATCTACATCGCCGGCTGCCCACCTCGCCCCGAGGCGCTGATAGACGGGATACTCAAGCTCCAGGAGAAGATCAGTCGCGAATCGATTCGGCGCGCCGCGGCGGTGCCCTCGCCGGAGGCGTGATCCCAGGTTCGGAAGCAATGATCGAGAAGCTCAAGTCCCAATTCGGCGACGCGATCGAGTCGGCGGAGCAGATCGGCCGGGAGCTGCGCGTGCAGATCGCGACGCGGTCGCTGGTGGACGCGGCTCGGATGGCCAAGGATGAAGGCTTCTCATACCTTGCCGATATCACCGCGATGGACACGAAAGAAGCTTTGCGGGTGGTCTACCGGCTGGCTTCGCTGTCCACCGGCCACCACCTGGTGGCGAGCGTACTCGTCCCTCGTTCCGGGGCTCGTCTGCCGTCGCTCACGCCCGTGTTCCGCGGTGCCGAGTGGCCCGAGCGGGAAGTCTACGATATGTTCGGGATCCGCTTCGACGGCCATCCCCACATGCAGCGAATCCTGCTGACCGATGACTGGGAAGGATATCCCCTGCTGAAGACCTGGCAGGCCAGGTGACATGACGCAGGCCCTCACGCCGACCGAAACGATGATTCTCAATATGGGGCCGCAGCACCCCAGCACGCACGGCGTGCTGCGGCTGCAGTTGACGCTGGACGGCGAGGTCGTGCTGGACTGCAAACCCGTGATCGGATATCTGCATCGGGGGGTCGAGAAGATCGGTGAGGCGCGCACCTACCCGCAGATTCTTCCCTACACGGATCGGCTCGATTACCTGAGCAGCGCCTCCAATAACCTCGCGTACGTGCAGGCCGTCGAGAAGCTCATGGGCGTCGAGGTCCCCGAGCGGGCCAAGTACCTCCGGGTGATCCTGCTCGAGCTGAACCGAATCGCCAGCCATCTCATGTTCGTGGCCACCTTCGCCAATGACCTGGCCGCCACTACCGTGTTCCTGTACGGTTTGCGCGAGCGCGAGCCGATCATGGACATGTTTGAAATGTGGACGGGCGCTCGACTGACCCAGAGCGCCATGCGCGTCGGCGGCCTTGGCTGGGACATTCCCGACGGTTTCGTTGCGAAGGCTCGCGAGTACTGCGTGTTTCTGCCGCCCCGTCTCGACGAGTACGATCGCCTGCTGAGCGGCAACCGGATCTTCCGGGTCCGCACAGAGGGGATCGGCATACTGCCACCGGAGGAGGCCATTGACTGCGGGTGCAGCGGCCCGACTCTGCGCGGCAGCGGCGTGAAGTACGATCTCAGGCGAGACGAGCCGTACGAGGTGTACGACCAGCTCGACTACGATGTGATCACCGCCTCCACGTGCGACTGCATGGGCCGCTATGTGGTGCGAATGGCGGAGATGCGCCAGAGCCTTCGCATCATCGAGCAGTGTCTGGATCGCCTCCCCGAGGGCGATGTGATCGCCAAGGTTCCACGGGCGATCAGGCCGCAGGCCGGTGAGGCCTACGGCCGCGTCGAGTCCCCGCGCGGGGACTTCGGCTGCTGGGTGGTGAGCGATGGAGGCCCTCAGCCAGCGCGAGTCCGTTTCCGCGCGCCCTCCTTCTACAACCTGGCCGCTCTCCCCCGGATGCTCCGCGGCTGGAAGATCGGTGACGTGGTCGCAATCCTGGGCAGCATCGATATCGTGCTAGGCGAGGTGGACCGGTGAGCATCGGGACCTACCTCAGGCTGACTACCTGGTGGCAAGCCCACGGCCTGCCTCTCTGGATCGTCGAGGCCCTCTGGATGGTGGTGATGGCGGCGATCATCACCGTGTTCGTGATGACGACGGTACTCGTGCTGGTCTGGCTCGAGCGGAAGATCTCCGGCGATATCCAGAGCCGCGTCGGCCCCAACCGCGTCGGTGGTCGCTTCGGCCCTCTTCAGACCGCTGCCGACGCGTTGAAGCTGCTCATGAAAGAAGATATCATCCCGACCGGGACCGACAAGATCGTCTTCATCCTCGCTCCCTTCGTGGTTTTCGTGCCCACGCTGCTCGTTTTCATGGTGCTGCCATTCAGCGACAGGTGGATGGTCAAGGATCTCAACCTGGGCGTCCTATTCGTAGTAGCGGTCTCCGCGTTCCCAGTCGTCGGCCTGATCATGGCCGGGTGGTCGTCTAACAATAAGTACGCCATCATGGGGGCGCTGCGCGCGGCTGCTCAGACCCTCAGCTACGAGATCCCGTTGCTGATGGCTATGGTCTGCGTGGTCGTGGCGGCCGGCTCGCTGCGGATCGGGGACATCGTCGATGCCCAGCGCGGCGGACACTGGTTCATCCTGCGATTCCCGCTGCAGCTCGCCTTCCTCATCTACTTCATCACCGCGATGGCGGAAGTGAACCGGGTCCCGTTTGACCTACCTGAGGCCGAGAGCGAGCTGGTGGCGGGATACCATGCCGAGTACTCCGGAATGCGCTTCGCTTTCTTCTTCCTGGCCGAATTCGCGCATCTCTTCTTCGTCTCGGCATTCTGCGCCGCGCTCTTCTTCGGCGCATGGGACGGGCCGGTGCTGCCGCCGGTCGCCTGGTTCTTCATCAAGAGTTACGCGATCGTCATCGCCATCATGTGGGTTCGCTGGACCCTCCCGCGGCTCCGGATAGACCAGGTCATGTCCTTCGCCTGGAAGCTGCTGGTACCGCTGGGCCTGGCAGCCGTCATGCTGACCGCGGTCGCGCGCATGCAGGGGAGATGGTGATGACGCCGCGGAGGCACAACCTCGCTGCCGAAGTCTTCATCGGCCTCTGGAGCATATGCCAGGGGCTTGCAGTCACGCTCTTCAACTGGCTGCGGCGACCGCGCATCACCGAGGACTATCCGGCCGAACCGGCCTACACGTATCCGCGTTTCCGGGGGCGTATGGTTCACCGGCGAGATGAGGCCGGGCGCTTGAAGTGCACGGCGTGCCTTGCCTGCCAGAAGGCCTGCCCGACCCTCGCCATCCCGCACATCAAGGGCGATGACAAGAAGGGCCGCGAGAAGCGCGCCGCCGAGTACCTCTGGGATGGCGGGCGCTGCCTCTTCTGCAATCTCTGCGTCGAGGCCTGCCCGTTTGACGCCATCACGCTCAACGGCGCATACAGCACGGTCGGCGAGCATCGCGGCGATACTCACCGAGACCTGGACGAGATGCTCGAACCATCCCCGAAGCCGACGGGAGCGGCGGCATGACCGCGGCGCTCGGCCAATACCTTCAGTCCGGCTCGTTCTGGTACGTGCTCGCGTTCGTCTGCTGCGCCGCGGGCGCGCTCATCCCCGGACTGCTGGTCGTTACCTCTCGGAACATCCTGCACTCCGCTCTCTGGCTGCTTCCATGCTTGGCGAGCGTGGCCGGATTGTTCTTGCTGCTGGGCGCGGAGCTGCTGGCAGCGATACAGATCCTCGTGTATTGCGGCGGAATCGTCGTGCTGGTGCTATTCGCGGTCATGCTGACCCATGGCCTGGGGCATGCCGATGTCCGGGTGGTGAACCAGCAGCTTCTCTGGGGCTTTATCGGCGCGGCCGGGCTGGCCGGCATTGTATTGCATATGCTCAGCCGCCAGATGTGGCCGGTGGGCTCGTCCCTTGCGCCGGGAGACGTGACCGGCCGGCTCGCGGAGGCACTGCTGAGCCCGTACGTGCTGGCATTTGAGGTATCGTCGATCGTGCTCCTGGTTGCGATGGTGGGTGCGATCGTGATAGCCCGAGCGGAGCCGGAATGACATCAGCGCCGTTCATCCCCATCCAGAGCTATCTTGTAGTGAGCGTCCTGCTCTTCGCCATCGGACTGGTGGGCGTCTTCACGCGCAGAAACGCGATCGCGGTGCTGCTGGGGATCGAGCTCATGCTGAACGCAGCCAACATCAACTTCGTCGCTTTCTGGCGCTACAGCGGTGGCGCCCAGATGGAGGGCCAGGTCTTCACCGTCGTCATCATCACCGTGGCGGCCGCAGAAGCAGCCATCGCGCTGGCGATCATTCTCAATGTCTACCGGCGATTCAGAACCGTCAACGTGGATCAAATCAACCTGATGAAGGGCTGAAGGACTTCTGGTGCTGGGCGGATACACGCTACTATTGATACCGGGATTCCCGTTCATAGCGTTCGTCCTGATCGCGGCGCTCCTGCTGCGGCGCGGCGAGCGAGTCGCGCCCTTCGTCCTCATCGCCGCCCTGCTTGGTTCGCTGTCGCTCTCGATTTTCTCCCTTGCGCTCACCGAGGGACAGAAGTCGTTCTCGACCGCCCTCACCTGGCTGCAGGTGGGCAGCGTCACGCTCGAGGTCGGCGTTCTCATCGACGGCCTCTCGTGCATCATGATGATCGTGGTGTGCACGGTGAGCTTGCTCGTGCAGATCTACTCGATCGGATACATGAAGGGCGAGACGGGGTACGGGCGCTACTTCGCGTATATGTCGCTCTTCAGCGGCGCCATGCTCGGCCTGGTCATCGCCGACAACATCGCCCAGACCTACATCTTCTGGGAACTCGTCGGTATTTGCTCATATCTGCTGATCGGCTTCTGGTACCGCCGACCCTCTGCGGCCGCGGCCGCGAAGAAGGCCTTCGTCGTCACGCGCTTCGGGGACCTGGGGTTCCTGACCGCCATCTTGATCCTGTCGTTCCAGCATCACGGGCTTCTCGGCCCGCACTCGGTCTTCGGCTTCCGCCAGCTCGAGCACCTGGTCAGCAGCGGCGCGATCGCCACCGGGGCCGCGACTGTCATCGCCTTACTGCTCTTCAGCGGCGCAGTCGGAAAGAGCGCCCAGTTCCCGCTTCACATCTGGTTGCCCGACGCGATGGAGGGTCCGACTCCGGTCAGCGCTCTCATTCACGCGGCTACGATGGTTGCCGCTGGCGTCTATCTCGTGGCGAGGACCTACTTCATATTCGCCGCCGCTCCCGCCGCGCTGTTCGTGGTCGCGATCATCGGCATGACGACCCTGTTCCTCGCCGCCACCATGGGAGTCGCCGAGAATGATATCAAGAGAGTGCTCGCCTATTCGACCATCAGCCAGCTCGGATACATGATGCTCGCGCTCGGCGTGGGCGGGTACGCGGCCGGCGTCTTTCACCTCACGACCCACGCCTTCTTCAAGGCGCTCCTCTTCCTCACCGCAGGCAGCGTCATCCACGCGGTGCACACGAACGACATGTGGCAGATGGGCGGGCTCATCAGACGCATGCCGATCACCGCGCTGACCTGTCTCGTGGGGGCGCTCGCGCTCGCCGGCATCTTTCCGCTCTCGGGCTTCTGGAGCAAGGACGCGGTGCTGTCCGCCATCTGGTCCTCGCACCTGCCGGGCCATCAGGTGATGTTCGTGTTCGCGCTCATCGGCGTCGCCCTGACTGCCTTCTACATGTTCCGGCTCTGGTTCGTGACGTTTGCGGGCCGGCCGCGCACGGAGGCCGCCGCGCACGCGCACGAGTCGCCTCTGGTGATGACCGCGCCGCTGCTCCTGCTGGCACTGCTGGCGGCTGTTGCGGGCGGCCTGGAGTTCCGCGTGCCACTGACGGCCGGAGGGATCGCCGAGGTTGTCCATTCCGGTACAGGGCCGGAGACCGCATCGGCGCTGGTGATCGCGGCATCGTTCCTGCTGGCAATGGCGGGGATCGGGGTCGCCTGGGCGGCATACCGCGAGCAGCACATCTCTCCAGGCGCCTTCAACGCGCGGTTCCCGGGAGTCTATCACCTGCTGAAGAACGCGTGGTACCTGAACCGCGCCTGGGAGCTGTTCGCCAGCCGCGTCGTCATCGCCGGTTCCCGCCTCGCCGCCTGGTTCGACCGCCACATCGTGAACGGCATGGTTGACGGCGTCGCATGGCTCGCCGGATGGACCGCGAACCGGCTGCGGACCGCTCAGACGGGTCAGATGCAGTTCTACGCGCTGGTCTTCATCTGCGCCATCATTGCCGGACTGATCGTGGTCTTCGGCCGAGATCAGACCCTCCTGGCGCTGGTGATGCGACGACCATGATCGCACATCCACTCACGATCATCGTGGTCGCTCCCCTCATCGCGGCGCTCATCGTCATGATCGTGCCAAGAAGGAACCTGCTCGCCATCCGCATGGTCTCCGCGGTGGCGGCCGGGATCACGGTGGTGCTCTCGGCGCACCTCTGCTACAGCTACCTCGGCGAGCACATGCACGGCCTGCAGTTCATCGACCGCGCCGCCTGGGTCATCTTCCCTGGGATTAGCTACTATGTCGCGGCCGACGGCATCAGCCTGTCGCTCACGCTCCTCACCGCCCTCGTCATCTTCTGCGGCGTCTTCGCCTCCTGGACAGTTGTCCACCGCACGAAGGAGTTCTACTGCCTGCTCCTCCTGCTGGTGACAGGCGTCTTCGGGGTCTTTGTCGCGCAGGACCTGTTCTTCTTCTTCCTGTTCTACGAGATCGCCGTGCTGCCGATGTATCTGCTCATCGGCATCTGGGGCACGGGGCCCAAAGAGTACTCGGCGATGAAGCTGACCCTCTATCTGCTGGTCGGCAGCGCCTTCATGCTCGTCGGCATGCTCGGCATGTACTTCGCCGCCCAGCTTCCAGTGGGTCAACCACGGACATTCGATCTGACCGTGCTCTCGAAGGCCGGCTACACGCACACGTTCCAGGTCGTCGCCTTCTTCCTGCTCTACGTCGGCTTCGGCATCCTCGCCGGCATCTGGCCACTGCACACCTGGTCGCCTGACGGTCACGCCTCCGCTCCCACCGCGGTCTCGATGCTTCACGCAGGGGT
>JBEKKD010000107.1:0-14386 GCA_050010895.1 Armatimonadota bacterium | reverse complement strand
GAACCTCATCAAGAAAGCCAAGCCCCCCAAGAAGAGCGTACGGGGCAGCATCAAGAGAGCTGGCTGGGACAATGCCTTCCTGGAGGCGATCCTGGTCGCAGGATAAGATGCGATTGCCCTGGCGCACGCGATGTTTGACAATCGTGTCGCGCCTGGGTAGAATAACATTGGCCGTGGTTCCCTGATGGAAACCGAGCGTAGTGGACGATGACTCACTCGCGAGCGGCGAACCGACGATTGTTCGCGCTCTTCCTGCCGTACCTGCTGCTGGCCGTCGCCGGCGGCGGGCTTCATCACCATGGCTCATCAACCGCGGAAGGCAGGGCTCTGTTCGGTCTGTGGGCGGCCCTCGACGGCCGGTCCGCGGTCGCCATTGCATCGTCCGCCTCTGATTCGGACTGCCTCGCCTGCCAATGGCTCCTGCATTCAAATGCTTGCAGCTCAGATCCCGCGCCCGCCCAGGTTCCCGCTCCGGCGCTTAGGTCTGTTCCCGCGCCTCTCTCGGACGTAACACCCAACTGCTCACCAGTCCCCCAAGGTCGGTCTCCGCCCCTCACCTAGACTCACCCCATGTCTCGCTCCCTTGCCTGACTGCTGCCGTCGCGCGCTGGCTGCCGCATTGCCTGGCAATACCGCGGCCGTTTTCTGCGCGACGAGCGCTGTGAGTCTATTTCCCGCCCCGGGTGAGGAGAAAGATAGATGTGACCGATACTGGCGCTATTGTTGTGCCCGATCACGTGCCCGAGTTGCCGAGTGGCTCGAGTCGAGGACCAGTCCGCCCCGGCCGCCCCGGCCGCCGGCGCCGACCTCCTCGTGTCGGGCATGCAGAACTGAAGATGGTGTCGATCCGCCTGGGATTGCTGTGTCTGCTGCTGGTTGCCTTCACTCAACACGGGGCCGATGCTCATCGGGTACCGGTGGTACTCGACGCTAACAACCTCTGGTTGAGCGACCTGTATGGCCCGGCCGACTGTTGACGGCACTGGCATACTGTCGGAGATGCATCGGTTGTTCGCGATCCCATACGGCGAGCGCGCGCCCAAAGAGGGCCCGCTGAGCACGAAGCTCCTGCTCGCCCTGCCTCTGATGGGCCGCGACAATCAGGTCCAGCTTATCTGCCGGCCCGAGCAAGGCATCTTCACCACCTACGCAAAGCGGGTCTCTCTTCGACGGCTCAACAAGTCGCCCAAGATCACGGCTCCGAGCGGGATGATCGCCGTTGACACTCACGTGCACACCTGCTATTCGCCGGATTCCATGGCCGATATCTCTCAGGTGCTGTTGGCGGCCGCGCGCCGTGGGCTCTCGGGGGTGGCGATTACCGACCACAATGCCTTTGAAGGCGCCGAAAGGGCGGTCGAGATCGCCCGCCGGTTGATTCGCGAGAAGAGGCTGCCTGAGACCTTCTTCGTCATCCCTGGGGAGGAAGTCAGCTCTCAGGATGGGCATATCATCGCGCTATTCCTGACGCATATCGTCTTCTCGGGCATGAGCGCCAAGCAGACCATCGCGGCGATTCACGAACAGGGCGGCCTCGCCATCGCCGCCCATCCACTACTGGAGTGCGGGGTCGGCGCGTTGGCGAATTCCTTGCCGTTCGACGCGGTGGAGACTCATAACGGGGACGAGGAACTCCACTTCGCTCGCGCCAAGGCCCGGGCACGCAAGCGGCGGGCCGACTTCTATGCTCTGGTGACGAAGCCTCGGATCGGGGCCAGCGATGCCCATGACCCGCAGGCGCTGGGGGTCTGCTACACCTTGGTCGAGGGTGCTCCCGGCCCGCAAGCTGTGCGCCAAGCAATTCTGTCAGGTCACACCACCGCGGTGATCGCATTCTCCCACGAGCAACTGAAGGCGATAACCGACCACGGGCTGCCCCGGGTGGTGGTCGCGCTCGATTCGGTGAAGGATGCGAGCTTCTGGCTCCAACGCCATCTGGGGGGTGTTCACCTGTCCCCGTTCCCTCGCCCGACTGTACAGTGGGCGACAGAGTTCTAGTCTGTATCCCGGCCGAATGCCAAGAGCACAGGAATTTGCGAGATGAGAGCAGTGAGGGATAAGGTGTGGCGAGTTGTTGGTGTGGCTATCAGCCCGGGCCGCCGCCGCTCCCCCCGCTGCCGCGCCGGCCGGTGGGGAGTTCCTCGCGCTCATTAGAAGTTGAGCCTACACTAATGTCAAGGATGTATACAACCCACAGAAGGCTTTGCAGCCGATGGTTTCTCATCTGGCTGTTACCGTACGTTGTCCTGAGCGTGTCCGGGGGCGGGATTCACAACCACGGCAAGGCCGGCCTCTCGTCGCAAGTAAGCGATCGGTTGGCAGAGGGGACCGCGCCGGTTTCCCTGGCGCCAACCACGCCAGCTTCGGATGACGATTGCGCGGCTTGCCAGTGGCTGGCGGGATCAACTGCGCAGGCGCCGACCCAGGTTGCTGTCTCAGACTCTGGGCCCGTCGCGATCGCGGCCCCGGCCCTGACTCCGAGCCTCCCCGTCGTCTTCTTGGTGTGCCGCGACATCCGAGCTCCCCCTTCTGCCTAGGTTCCTCTCTCCAGACAGTAGGTTGGCAGCTATTCGGGCTGTCTCCTGCTTGTCTGCGTTTCAACACCCCTGTCCATCGCGGATCTAAGCCGCGGGCTCGCGGTTGGGCCTTTACTAGGCCGGGTCAGCGACGTCCCGCCAGGGAACCAGAAAGGGAGAAACCTATGCGATTCCTGATGCCAAATCTAGTAGCAGTCTGCCTGTTCGCGGCTATTGTGCTTGCCGGCGCGTCGCCTGCGTTCGCCGATGTCTTTGGGCGGCTCCGATTCACGGTCAAGAACGCCGATGATGAGAAGCCCATAGCGGGCGCCAAGATCGCCCTGCATGACACCGCCGGTGTACATGCGGATGTGAGCCTGCTGACCGACAAAGACGGCGCGGCGCTCAGCCAACCGCTGGAAATACGTCCGTGGGGCGTGACGGCCGAAAGCGAGTTGTTCCGACCGGACACTCGCCAAGTCCAGGTGGTCGCCGACACGAACACGGCCGTAGAGGTTCTCCTCGAACCTTTGCGCGAGAAGGTCGTGAAGATCACCGGGCAAAAGCAACTGGTGACGGCGACACAAACCACCACCGCGAGCCACGTCGACCAAACCTTCGTTCAGACGTTCCCCACGAATGTGGCAAACCCGCTGAGTTTGGGGAGCTTGGAAACGGCGAATCCCGGTTTCGTCGCGGATTCGGTCAACCAGGTTCACGCACGCGGGGAACATACGTCTACGACAATCGTCATCGATGGATTCGCGCTTCCCGGCGCGAACCAGAGACGCATCGGGCAGGTGCTCGCTCCGGCTGAGGTTCAGAGCGCGGATGTGCTGACCGGCGCCTATGCTCCGGAATATGGCGGCGAAACTGCGGCCATCTTGAATATGAACTTGCGCTCGGGCTCGATCAAGCCCACGGAGGACCTGCGAATCGGCGCCGGCGGTTTCTCCACGTTCACCGGAGAGCTCAGCATGAGCGGACAGACCGGACCGCCTATCGATCGCTCGAGCGACACCGCCAACGGCGCCAAGCGATTCGGCTACTTCATCGATTTCGCCGGGCGGACGACCGACAATGCCGTCGAACCGCCGCAGCCCGACCAGCAGACCGCCCACAACGCCGGGTCCAATGAAAACCTGTTCGGCAACTTCAATTACACGCCGGGGTCGCGCGACAAGATCACCTTGACGATGAACGACGACCCCGCCCAGAGCGAGATCGCGAACCGCACCGGCCTGCCGGCGTATTTCGCCAGCGTGGGCCAGGGGTTCGGCTACGCCGGCCATCTCTCCGCTGCGGACGCGTCGGCGCAAGGCATTGTCTCGCAGCAGGTCGACGGACAAGACATCAATCAGCGTGACCTCCTCGGGCCAAACCCGGTGGCCCCGACGCTGCTCGTCAATCGTTCCGGCTACTACGCCGCAGCCTATGCGCAAGACACCTGGAATCTTACCTCCAGAGTTACGGCGAATTACGGTCTCCGACTTGACGCCTATCAGCAGACGGAGAACCTTGGGAGTTCCTCCATCAACCAGAGCACGCTCTCTCCGCGCGCGAACGTGGCCTACAAGCTTGCGCCGGGCACCGTAGTGCGGGCGTCGTATGACAAGCTGTTCACGGAACCGCCGTTGGCGCAGGGCGCCATCCTCGGGCAGCCGATCTTGCCGCAGATTGCCGATCAGTATGAAGTCAGCCTGGAGCGGCAAGTCGCGGCGCGTCAGGTTGTCAAGGTCAGTGAGTACGTCAAGAGGGATCAGAACCAGATTGACGTCGGGTTGCTGATTCCCGGCACACAGATCGGCGCATTTACGGCGGTGAACTTCCAGCGAGGTTGCGTGTGGGGCCTGGAGCTCTCATACGATTTGCTTCCCGCGCGTGACAACCTTGGGTGGAGCAGTTTCCTGGGGTGGACCAACTCCGTGGCCAGGCCGAGCGGTCTCGACAACACCGGCGCACCCGCTCCGACGTATAACGATCATGACCAGCGCAACACGATTACGACTGGGGCAGCATACGCCTAGCGCTCGGGGGTGACGGCGGCCACCGATGTCTACTACGGAAGCGGCACGACGACCAGTCAGATCTTCCCTCTCGGTCCGCGAACACCGCGCACCTAGGTCAATGCTTCTCTCTCGACCGATCCCCGGCTCTTTCGACACATTGGCTTTGAGTTGGCCGTGCAGAACATCTTCGACAGCCGGCCGGTGATCAACTTCAACTCGGGCTTCAGCGGCACGCGGTTCCAGCAAGGACGCTGCATCGTGTTGTCCGCCCATGCCCCGTTCTGATGCATGTCGTGCCGGGGGCGCGCCAGCGCCCCCGGCACAAACTCAAAAGAAAGGTGAATGATGTCCGCGATTGCACACTTCATAAGAGGCGGCGGATTCGTGATGTATCCGCTGTTACTCATATCCCTGATCGCCATCTCGGTGATTATCGAGCGTTCGATCATATTCGCGCAAGCTGGCAAACGTATGCCATCTCTGCTGCCCGAGGTACTACGGCTTTGCGCAACCGGGCATCAGAAGCACGCGCTCGAGATCTGCGAGGCGGGCAGTGGTCCCCTCGCGGCGAGTCTGGCGACGGTTCTCCGCCATGGCGCCCTGCACGTGCTGGAATTGGAGCGATTAGTCGAGGAGGTGGCACAGGAGTATTTCACCCGGCTGGAGCGCCTCCTCCCTCTGCTCGATACCGCAACGACAGTTTCGCCACTCCTGGGGCTGCTCGGGACGATCACGGGCATGATCGGGACGTTCAACGCTATTGCCGCGCAGCACGGCCAGGGCAACACTGATGCCATCCTCGCCGGTGTCGGCGAGGCGCTCTACGCGACCGCAACCGGGTTGATGATCGCGGTGATCTGTTTCGTCGCCTACAACTACTTCACGTCGCGCCTACACGTGATTGTCTCGGAAACCGAGCAAGGCGCCACAAAGCTGATGAACATGCTGACACGGACTGATCCCATCGATCAGTATCGCCACACTGGAGGAACCGACCATGCACTTCAAACAGCGGAAACAGCTAAAGCGAACGCGCATTGAGATAATCCCGATGATCGACACGATGTTCTTCCTGCTGGTGTTCTTTATGCTCTCCTCGCTGGCGCTTGTCAGGGAGAACAGTATTCACGTCAATTTGCCGAAGGCGCAGACAGCGAAGAAGCAAACGGCCGTCGACCTCACGGTAACGATTGATAAAGCACGGCACGTGTACGTGAACAAAGATATGATCGGCCTGAATGATCTTGGGATGAAATTGGTGCAGATGGCGGGAGGACCGAAGGCCGATCTTAGTACGGCGTCCATCGTGATTAATGCCGATCTCTCCGTGCCGCATGGCCTGGTGGTAAGCTGCATCGACCGCGCGCGCGAAGTAGGGATTGTGCATTTCGCCATCGCCACGGCCCCTGACGCGTCCACACGAGGACCGGACGGAGGAATCCGGTGAGTGCCGATCTGACAGCCTCTGGCGGAAAGAGCAAAAGGCCTTCGTTCGTCAACGACAACCCGGCGAGACGGCTGCTGTTCGGCGTCATCGGGTCAATCTTCGCGAACATGTTGCTGTGGGCTGGTGCTTCGGAAGCAGTGCGCCTTGCACCTCGGCATGTCATGACGACGGTTGAGATCACCCGAGTCATCATAGACAAGCAGAGGCACAAGCAAGAGAAGATCGTGACGAAACAGCAGGTCAGGCAGAAGGTCGCTGTGTTGAAGAAGGAGATTCCGCGCCAGACGATCCCCCCGGCGCGCAGGCACAGGGTCGCCTCGCCTCCGAAGCCCACACCCCAGGGCGGGCACAATCGCATCTTGACCGCCCTGCCAACAGCACATGACGCGGGCGCGGCCGACGACACGCCCGCGGTGCTGCCCGGAGGCAACGCGACTCCAGGAGCAGTGATCGGTCAACGAAACCCAGGGGATGCCGTGGTAAACCCACCGACCCCCGCTCTCGTGAGACCGGCGGAAGTGCCGCCTGCTCCCATTCCAGCACCAGCTCCAAAGGAGCCCACACAGGAAGCGGAAGCCGTCTTCACCGTTCAACTGGAGATCCCTGATGAACTGAAGCAGCGAGAGTTCAAGTCATTTGTTCGCGTGAAGGTGCATGTTGCTGCGGACGGGACGTTCTCTGTCACACTCCGGACTTCCTCCGGCAATCCGGAAATCGATCGGAGGGTGCTCTCGGCATTGAACAGGTGGAAATGGAAGCCTGAACTGAAGGATGGTGTTGCAGTCGAAAGTACGCAGTTATTCCGATTCGAGTTCGAAGTGAAGTAGTGACTATGCCCTATCGGACTTGGACCCGATCTGCGCGTAGGGGGCGGCGCGACCTGGGTCCCCTGTCAGGGCCTTCCCACCGGGGCAAACAGCGGGCGGTGGGCCTCGAATAACCCGATCGCCGCCGACCGGGTGAACGGCGAAACGTTCTACTTCTACTGGAGTGGCTCGTTCCATCGGAGTGTCGACGGGGCCGCCAACTTCGCCAGGACCGCCAGCCTGCCGGACCCCGGCCGCGCTGGGGAAGATGCGGATCGGACAGCGGTAAAAGCCGCGCCGGGGTTGGAGGGAGAGGTATGGGTGAATCTTGAAGAGAACGGCCTGTACCGCTCCAGCGATGGTGGCAACACGTTCGTGAAGCTGCGCTCGGTGCAGCAGGCCACCCTATTCGTATTCGGGAAGAACCCGCCGGGGAAGGCGCATCCCGGGGTCTTCGTGTTGGGCCGCGTCGGCAACGAGCAGGGCGTCTTCCGCTCGGATGATATGGGCGCCTCCTGGCTGAAGGTGAGCGCGCCCTATCCGGCCCTTGGCGATACACCGCAGGCGATGGAGGGCGACCGGCAGATGTTTGGCCGGGTCTATATCGGCGCCAACGGCCGGGGCGTGTACTTCGGGGAACCGGCCTCGGAGAACGCGGGCGGGGCGGATGTGCCCCTCGACGTGCTCGTGACCGGCACAAAGCGCTGATCGTTCCAGAAAGGGATCGCCCATGGGCCGAGTCCTACTGATCGTACTGGTCGCACTGCTGTTTCCGGCCATCGCGAGGGCCGGCGCCGCCGCCAACGGATTGGCGGCATGGATAGACGATAGCGGAAGCGCTGCGCTGAGAGCCGGCACGAAGGCCCTGGGGCAGATCGGCCCGGGCTTCGCCGGCCCGGGAGGCGCTGAGGCCTCGGCCGAATCGGGGTTCCCGAAAGAGCTGTCCGCCGACGACTGTCTCTACGCGGCCACACTCACCGGGACCCAACCTGGACAGAGCACGCGATACCTGTTGGACGCGAAGAAGACGGCCGGGGGGCTGCAGCTGAACTACGAGTTCCGTCCGGCCCCTGCAGATCTTTGCCTCCAGTTCCAGATGCCCGCCGATGCGTTCGCCGGCAGCATGGTCACCCTCCCGGACAAGCAGCTCACCTTCCCCGCGGCCGCGCCCGACCAGGACACAGTGCTCTACTCCGGCCGCGGCCGCTCGGTCGCCTTCACGCTCCCCGAGGGCGACCTACGGCTCACGATCTCCCAGGAGTCGGCCCTCACGCTGCGGAGCAGTCGCGAGCGGCGTGGTGCCGCCTTCACGCTCACGTTCGGTCCTCTCGCTGCGGATGGCGCGGCGGCCGGGAGCGGCTTCAAGGGGTCGCTCCTCGTCGAATCTCGCGGGCTGGAGACGGTGATGTTCCGCCCCGTTCGCACGCGTACCGACACCTCGAACTGGTTCGCCTTCGATCTGCCTCACGACGTGCCCGGTCCTGGGGATGAAGGGTTCCGCGGCGCAGTGGACTTCTCCGGCACCCTCGACAAGCCGGCCGGCAAGCATGGGTTCCTGCAGGTCAGAGGTGAACACTTCTTGTTCGCGGACGGGACTCCGGCCAAGTTCTGGGGAGTGAACCTGGACAGCGGCGCGGGCTTCCCGGAAAAGGAGTACGCGCCGACCATTGCCCGCCGCATGGCCCAGGTGGGCATCAACCTGGTGCGCTTTGCGCCTGACCGCGATTCCCCGCTGGGATTGCTCGCGCCGGGTCCCACTTCCCGCCGTATCGACCCGGCGCTGCTGGATCGGCTGGATTACTTCGTCAAGTGCCTGAAGGACCAGGGCATCTACGTCCGGCTGGACCTGATGCACTATCGCATGTTCCGGCCTGGCGACGGCGTGGACTGCTTGATGTCGCAAACGAATGCGAGCGGGCACGTCTACTGCGGCGGCCCGGCGCTCTTCTTCCAGCCGCGGGCAACCGAGATCTACCGGGAGTTCGCCGCGGAGCTCCTTCGCCACACGAACCCCTACACCAAGCTGCGCTACGTGGACGATCCCGCCCTGGCCACCTTCGGCATGGTGAACGAGACCAGCATCTTCAGCGGCGGACTGACCGAGACCGGGCGACGCACGCTGGACGGCCTCTTCCAGGATTGGCTGAAGACGCACCCCGGCAAGGAGCGCGACCGCTTTCTGAGCGAGACGGAGCAGCGCTGGTACGAGAGCACCAAGGCCTACTTGCGCCAACTCGGGGTAAAGGCACCCATCGCGTGCACGAACATCACCTACGGCACCCCGAACGGTCAGCTCCAGGCGCTGGTGGGCGACCAGATAGAGAACAACCGCTACTGGGATTCGCCGCACCGCGACTGGCGCTGGTTCTGGGAGCGGCCGATGCTCAAGGAGCGGGGGGGCGTCTATCGGTCCATGGCGAGGGCCGCGGTTGCCGGGAAGCCCTTTCTCGTCACCGAGCTCAACCTCAACGACAACCAGTACCGCAGCGAGGCCCAACTGCTCACCCTGGCCTACGCCTCGCTCCAAGATTGGGACGGCATCTTGTGGTGGGACTACCACAACAGCTACACCGCGGGCAGCGGGTTCGACAAGTTCATGGGGACCACTGGCGGGAACGGGGAGCTGTTCAGCATCCGCGACAACCCGATGATGATGGCCCAGTTCGGCCTCGCCTCTCTGGCCTTCCGCCGGGGCTACATCTCGCCGGCGCGCACGGCCATCGACGTCACCTACGCAGATGTCTTCAGCGCAACTGCGCGTGACCGCGGGCAGGGCCGGCGCGGATCCTCCCCGGATTCACCGTTCGAGGCGCTGCCGCTGATGTGCCGGGTGCGCAGCCGCTACGACGGTGCTAGCTCACCACGCGCGGACCTGCTGATCCAGCTTGGCGGCGCGCCCGGAGCTGGGGCCGGTGACCCGCACCGGCTCGTCCTCGAGACTCCCGCCCCCGGGGCCGCGGTCGATGAGCTGCGGACCTGGCGCGCGGTGCGAGAGAGGATGCAGCAGCTCGATCTTCCCGCCATCTCGGCGCCGGGCGACACGACCTTCCGCAGCGACACCGGGCAATTGGCCTGGGATACCAAGGAAGGAGTGCTCACGATCGATTCGTCCAAACTGCAGGCGGCGGTGGGCTTCGTCGGACAGAAGCGCCTCCAGCTGGCCGACTTCACTATCGATTTCGCGTCGGACCCTGCCGGTGCAGCCCAACCGACGTTTGCGGCCATCAGTCTCTGCTCGCTCGACGGGCTGCCGCTGAAGCAGTCCGCGCGCATTCTGCTCACTGCGATTGGCCGGGCGGAAGACACGGGCGAGATCAGGGAGCAAGGGCCCGAAGGCGACTTTGCGTTCATCGGCGGCCTCGCGCCGACGCTGGTCGAGCCCGTCCGCGGCCGAATCGTCTGGCAGGGCCGCAAGCTGCGCGCCTTCCCTCTCACTGCAGCGGGAGAGCGCATGACGGCGATCACACCTGACGCGGAGGGTGATGGCCAGGTACTGACGATCGGCGGGGACGGCACGACCTGGTACGAACTCGTGCCGGACCTGGGGACATAGTGCGAGCGCCGAATAGGCTCGGGACACCAGTCTGGCCGCCCAGAACAGGCAGGTGGCTCCAAATGATAGCGGAGCAGGACTCACCACACAAACCTCTGGAAGCCATTCATGCCGGTTCCACGGTCGGTTAGCAGGGACAGGTGGCGAGGAAGACGAAGCAATTGTCGTAGCTCAGCCAGCCGTAGGACATGGTGCAGTGGTTACTTCGCTGTAGAACCGCCCAGCCTTGCTCTGACGGCATCCTCTGGTGTATCGTGGCACGCCATCCTACTGGAGGATGAACCCACGGGTGCTGGGCGGCCTCATCAACGACTACTGCCGCCTCGCCATTTGACGGAGTCCTGGGTATGATCCACCACTGGGTGCCGCAGTTGCGCGTCTGGCGTGGCGTTGGGGGGCTCATCATGACAGACCGTGGCGACGCGCGAGCCATCCGAGACCTGCCCACCCTCCTACCTCAGCCCCACGCTCGCGAAGCTCACACACGACTGCGTCTGCGGGTCCGCCGCCTGTCGGTAGCTCAACAGCCGGCCCTCCGTCACCGACGCGACCCGCAGCAGCGCGTATATCGCCGGAAAGCCGCAGACATTGTAGCGGTCCCTTTCCTGCGCCAGCACCTGGTACAGCCCGGCCGCATCTCCTGCCTGCACTCTCTCCAGCAGCGCCATGTCGTGTCGCCGCGAAAGCTCGAGGCGAGCCTGCGCGAGCGGCCCCTGATCCCCAAAGCGCGCTCCAATATGGCTCAGGTCAGCCGATGCGATCACGGCCACCCGGCGCGGGTCTGAAGCGAGCAGATCGCACAGCGCGTCCATGAACGCGGAGGCGGCCTCGCTCTCCTGGGGGCTGCTGACTTCCGGCCCGCTGCGATGATAGCTGCCGCAGAGGATGGGCAGGATCGCGGGTGGCTCGACCTCCCGGTACAGGAAGTGCAGCATCACCGCCTGGAACTCGATGCTGTGCTCGTCCCGGTGCAGGAACTCGTCCGCGAACACATCGAACTGAGCGGCCGCCGCAAGGTGGTCTACCAACTCGCGGGCGGGGTCAAGCGCACCGAAGGGTGTTTCGAAGGACTTGCGGGTGAGCACGAAGGGCGTCTCGCCGCCACTATGGGCAATGCCGCTCTATGCCGGATAGCAGCTTGTAGGCCGTGGCGTACCCCTCGGCGGCCCCGCGCATGTCGTAGTGCGGCGCAATGAGCAGCGGGCGTCGCGAATCGAGCGCGAAGTCATGCGGCAGAGACGCCGCATCCAGCAGCGGCTCCCAGTCCCGCACGAACGCCGCGGCGGCCTCCTCGTATGCCTTCCCGGCATGCGTCGCCCTTCGGACCGGCTGGGCGCGGAATTCCGCCTCCAGTTGCGATCTGCGCGCCCGGAAGTGCTCGCTGTCCAGCAGCAGCGCTTCGTCGAACTGCTCGATTAGCTTCTCTATACGGTCGCTCGTGAGCAGCGTACCGAAGCGCCGGACGTAGCTGAGCTGCGCCTCGCGCACCGTATGTGTGCCGTCGAACTGGCTGATGAGGAAGGCCACATCGGCGGGGATCATGATCTCCTGCGCGGCCAGGCCCTGCGGATCGCGCAGTAGGAAGCCCTGCCGGCCCCCTGACTGCACGGGAACGACCTCCAACGGTCTGATCTTCGGCTTGTCTTCCGCCATAGTGGCCCGTCTCCGCCATCGTAATATACCGCGGCGACCGAGCAGACCCTCGCGGCCGCTGCACGCTGCCGTGCGATAGGTTCACCTTCACGAATGGAATGTCCCGGCGGATGAGCGGAGCGATTCAGTCCGGCCTCGCTGACCTGGCGCAGCGCGCCACAGCGTTGCCAGCTACGCCTCACCCGCGGTCTCGGCCACTGTCAGCTCCGCGGCGTGGTACGCTACCTGAGCCACATCCTGGGCGACTTCTCCGAGCATTACAACCACTGGCACGGGTACTCGACTATCAGCGGCACCGTGCCATGAGCGATCCACCACGCGGAGGCTTGGCGGCGACGTGATAGATCGGCGATGGCCCTGTCCGGCAGCATTGACCTACGGCTCGTTCCAAGCGCTCGGGTCACCGTATTCCGGATGGCGGCGTGATGTTGGGGCCGCTTCACGGGCGGTAACAAGGACAGACGGGATCAGTTCTGGAACCCTACGAGGAAGGCCCGCAGTCTTGCTCTGCCAGCCGGCAACGGCCTCCGCGGTCTCGGCAGCAGAGCATAGGAGTCAACAGAGTGTCAGTGCGCTTTGGCCGTCATTCGCTCACGCACGTCGCCGGTATCGCGCTCTTGGGGGCGCTCGCGCTCGCCGGGGCCGCGTCCAGCTCTGCTCAGGAGGCAGCGATGAAGAAGGGTGACGCGAGCATGCATTCCGGGGCGCGCGTGTGTCGCTGGTATGGGGGCAGGCAGGCTGCGCTCAGCCTGCGCTTCGACGACTCACACCCCACCCAGATCCAGAACGCGCTGCCCCTGCTCAATGAATACGGGTGTATCGGCACGTTCCTGGTCAACCCAGGCAATCCCGGCTACCAGCAGAACCGCTCGGTCTGGGAGGGCGCCCTGCTGGCGGCCGGCCACGAGTTGGGCGATCACACCTTGAACCACAACGGGGCGCTCACCGATCGAGACGCAGAGAAGCAGATCGGGGAGGCGGCAGAGGTCATCCGCCGTGCGGACCCGACCCGCAGCCAGCTGCTCGTCTTCCTGGGCGGGGGTGGCACTCAGTGGATGCAGCGGAAGCCGATCGACTTCTTCACGGCCAAGTATCACCTGCTCCGCCCGCGGGGTGGCGGCAGCATGTCCTGCCGCGAGGATGTCGGGTGGAAGCCCAGCGACTTCGTGACACGCCTCGATGAGGCGATCACCAACGGCGAGTGGATGCAGGCGCACTTCCACTGCGTCGGTCCTGGCTATCTCCCGATTTCGGTGGCGAGTTTCCGCCAGGTGCTCGAGGCCGTCCGCGCCCACCGTGCCGAGCTTTGGCAGACGGGGATGAATAGCATCGCCAAGTACGTGGACGAGCGCGATCACTCCATCGTCTGGGCCCGCGCCCGGGACGATGACGAAGTGGCGCTCGACCTTGTCTGCGAAGTCGATACCGCCCTGTACCGGCAGCCGCTCACCCTGGAGCTGGACCTACCCTCCGGCGTGGAGGGTGTGGTGGTGAGAGACGGGGCGGGAACGGTGATCCAGTCGCGCGTCGAGGAGGGGCCCGGCGGCCGCGTGGTGCGCTTCGACGCAACGCCGAGCGATGCGACCTTCGTGGTGACGGCGGGGGGACTGGGGGCGTTCTACCGGCAGAACTACGGGCCGGACCGGAGGGCGGGGGCTCTCCCCTATCTCTTCTTTGGCAGTGCCGATCTGCCGGCGCTACGGGAGAAGATGAACCAGCCCTTTACGGCAGACATCTGGCGGCGGATCAGGTCGAACGCGGACGAGTTGACCGCGGGGAGTGCCGCGGAGTGGAAGGCATCTGGCTCCGACTGGGACGTCAAGACGCTCGCCTTCGCCTATGCCATGACGGGGGAGCGCACGTACGCGGATCGCGGCTGGCTCGAGCTAGAGGCACTGATGAAGGACGAGCGATGGCGCCGGCCCAAGGCGGAGGCGCTGAGGACTGCGGAGGCGGCCGGCACGATGGGGATGGCCTATGACTGGATGTACAACGCGTTGTCGGAGGATCAGCGCCGGCAGGTCCGCGAAGTGATGATTCAGGACAGCATCTTGCCGATCGTGAAAGACGCCGAGCAGAGGGAATGGTATACAACCTGGTCGCGGTGCAACTGGGGCGGCGTGATCTTCGGACAGGTGGGGGTGGCGGCGCTGAGCCTGCTCGACGACGACCCCCGCGCCGCGGACTGGGCGCGGCTGTGCCGGGAGAAGGGATGGCATTACACCCAATCGCTGGGCCGGGAGGGCGGCTGGGGGGAGGGCGGCAGCTACGGCGAGTACATCTATACACAGCGTCCTATGTAATGACGCATAGTTTACGCAGGATATCATTGGGAGATGCCCAGAGATTGAACTGCGCCTCCACGGCTGCAATCACGTCGTCGAGGCTGGGGAAGTAGCGGT
>JBEKKD010000106.1:0-10550 GCA_050010895.1 Armatimonadota bacterium | reverse complement strand
CGCATCGCCGGGCCAGCCTTTCCACGTACTCCATCACGCCGTCACAGGCCACCGCCACCGAATCGAGAAACGCCGATTCCGCCTCGCTCTTGGCGGCGGCCTTCTGCGCTTCCGCCTCCGCGCCTATCCCCTTCAGTCCCACCCCCAGCAGCTTCGCATAGTCCGGCACGATGTGCCCAAACACCGACCGGATGCTCACCCCGCGCTCCGCGGCCGCCGCGCGCTCGGCCTCGGTGGTGTAGTCCGGGAACCCCCACTCCGCGTGAACCCGCGGCTCCTCCAGCGTCATCGAACCCGCGAACAACTGCCCTGCCCACAGATCGCTCGGCATGGCCGCCAGTTTCGTCGCGATCGCCCGCGACTTCCGCACCGCCAGGGGCTCGGACATAAAGCGGTCATCTATCCGCTTCGGGCAGTCCCACCCCACCGCCGGTCGTTCCATCGCCGACCGTACCCGCGCTCGCAGATCCGCTACTCGCGGCGTGTCGGCTCTCTTCTGACTCTTCGAGATAAGATCACTCATGAGGCTGTCATTCTGAGGCGAAGCCGAAGAATCCCGCCGTTCCCTCCGGGTGGTGTTTCGGGACTTCAGTCCCGAAACCGAACCGCCCGTTGCGTCGGTGCTTCAGCGCCGACGCCGCGTGGTCACCCTCCATACACCCCCTTCGCCGCCGCCACCGCCTTCGACCCGCCTCCCTTCAGTATGCTCTCCAATCCGCCCAGCACCGAGGTAACATGCCGCTCGGTCGCGCTCTCCCCCATCAGCCCGATCCGCCACGCCTTCCCTTTGGACTCGCCCAGGCCCGCTCCTATTTCAATACTGTGATCCTCCAACAACCTCTTCCTCACCGCCCCCTCGTCCACGCCCTCTGGTGCGGCCACCGCATTCAGCATTGGCAACTGATGCTTCGCGTCGGCCAGATAGGTGACGCCGATCGCCTCCAGCCCCGCCTTCAGCGCGCGGTGGTGCAGCGCGTGTCGCTCCCAGCGCTTCCGCAGTCCCTCCTCGAGCACGATCTTCAGCGCCTCGTGCAGCGCGTAGTTCATGTTGATCGGCGCAGTATGATGGTACAGGCGCTCCGATCCCCAATACTGCCGCACCATGTTCATATCCAGATACCAGCTCTGTACCTTCGTCTTGCGATTCGCGATCGCCTGTTCCGCAGCCTCGCTGAACGTCACTGGCGCCAGCCCAGGCGGGCACGATAGGCACTTCTGCGTCCCGCTGTAGCAGGCGTCGATCCGCCACCCGTCCACGTCGACTTCCATCCCGCCCAGACTGGTGACCGTATCGACCCCCAGCAGCGCCCCCCGGTCGTGCACGACCTTGCTGATCTCCTCGATCGGCTGCGCCGCGCCCGTGCTGGTCTCCGCCTGCACGATGCCGACAACCTTGAACGGCCCGGACTGGTCGAACGCATCCTCGATCTGGCGCGGCTCGAATACCTGACCCCAGTTCACGTTGGTCGTCGTTACCTGCGCCCCCGCCCGCTCGGCCACGTCCCTCATTCGCTGCCCGAAAACGCCGTTCACGCATACCAGCATCGTGTCCCCGGGCTCGATCAGGTTGACGACGCACGTCTCCATGCCGGCCGACCCGGTGCCGCTCACCGCCAGCGTTAGCTTGTTCTTCGTCTGAAAGACTGCCTGCAGCATGTCGCGAATGTCGTTCAGCACCTCCAGGAATTGCGGATCGAGATGGCCCACCGTCGGCCGCGCCATCGCCTCCAGCACCCTCTGGTTCACGTCCGACGGCCCCGGTCCCATCAACATGCGCGGCTTGATCTCGCTCACGTTCACAGTCTGCTCCTCACTCAGGGTCAAAACAACGCAACATTGCGTTGGTGTTTCGGGACTTCAGTACCAAAGCCAGCCGTCACCCGTTTCGTTGCGTCGGTGCTTCAGCGGCGCCGTCGGCTGCGCCGCCGGCCGGAGTGCCGACGCCGCTTGGTCATCCCCTACTCCGCCGCCTTCATCTCATCATCCGTCTTGTAGATCGCCGCCGTCCCTCGCGGTAGATCGGCCACATCGAACGCCGGCGCAAATGACTCCGCCAGCGCCACATTCCGCTTCACCTCATCCGGCCATCTCATCCCCAGGTTCGCCACATGCACCCGGCTGTCCGAGAGCACGAACTTCAGCGCCACCTCGTACAACTCGTCTTCCTTCCACTGCGGCGCGATGTACGATGCCAGCCGCTGGAATATCCCCGATGTCAGCGGCCGCATCAGGCACACCCCCATGTCCTTCTCGCGCGCCTCATTCAGCACGTGCTCGGACGCCGACTGGTAGATCAAGTTGTAGCGCACCTGCATCACGTCGAACTGCCCGCTTGCGATCAGCGGCCGCGCCGTCCACGGCTCCTCTACGGTGAACCCGATGAATCGTATGTTCCCCTTCTCTCGCTGCGCGATCAGCGCCTCCAGCAGCCCGCCCCGCAGAATCCGGTCCACTTCCTCCTGGGTGTACATGCCGCCGTGAAACTGCATCACGTCGATGACGTCCGTCCGCAGCCGCTTCAACGACGCCTCCACGCTCGCGGTCATGTCGGCCGGCTTCGCATCACCCCAGTAACCGACCTTGCTGGCCAGAGCGAAGCGATCCCTGAGCCCCTGTGTCGCCTCGCCGATGATGGACTCGCTATTCTCCTCCCCATAGCTGGGAGCGGTGTCGATGTAGTTGATCCCCGCATCCAGCGCCGCGCGGATCGTCCCGATCGCCACCTTCCGCCCCTCCGGCGTGAACGGATCCCACCCCCGCGCCCTGTTCAGTCCCCCGAACGGATACCCGCCCAGGCCGATGCGAGTCACCTGCAGGTTCGTCTTGCCGAATCGCACGCGTGGTAGCATCGCTGCATCCTCTCCGTACATGCCATCCCGCGGGAGCAGTCCCTCGCCGTGCGAGGGCTGCGGCCGTGGGGGTCACGCCTCCATCGCCCTGCCTGTCATTCCGAGAGAAGCGAGGCTTGCCCGCCTCAGGCGGGAATCTCGTCGTTGGTGTTGATCCGTAGGGCAGGAGCACGTCTCCTGCCACACTCCCGCGGCTCACCTCTGCCTCCCCCCCAGAAACCAATTATCATGCCCCGGCACAACCGCGTCCGCGATCTTCGCGATCTCCTCGATAGTCCGCCCCGCCAACTCGATGTCCACCGAGTTGAAGAATCCCCGCCGATCTCGCCAGAAATCCCGCGTCATCACCGCATCCCCCGTCACCACCACCGACAGCCCTTCCCAATCGAACCGCAGGCTGTGATGGTCCATCGTGTGCCCCGGCGTCGGAACCACGTCAATGTCAGCAAACAGCTTCCCCGAGACCGCCTCTACCTGCTTCTCGTATTCGCTCGACTCGTTGATCTTCGCCGCCGCGCCCGGCGCCGCCAGCCACCTCGCCGCAGGGAAATGCTTGAGCCCATAGTGATGATCTCCGTGGTCGTGCGTCACGAACACCGCGGAGATGTCGGCTATCGTGAGGCCTGACCGCCGGTTCAACTCCGCTGCCATCCGCTCCGCATCCTGATATGCCGGATCCACCAGCAGGCGGAACTCATCCCCCGTGATCAGCGTCGTCGTGCACAGCGTCGGCCGCGCCGGCTTGCTCTCATCATCTCCCCAGTACCGATTCCGGGAGAGATTCCCCATCGTAATCAGGTCCCATCGCCTTATCATGTCCGCCCACCTCTGCGGGAGCCCGGTCTGCCGAGCGACCCGTGCAGGGCAGGAGCGTGTCTCCTGCCCCTGTGGAAGCCGAAGGGTCCTCCGGGCGATCCCTTCCGCAACTCCGCCCCCTGCGAGATCAACAGCTCTTGCAGCTTCTCCACATCCCATTCCCGCGGCTTCGCCCCTGCGTCTTCGGCGGACCCTCCCCGCTTCCCTTGGCCGTTGAACTCCGGACGCCACCTGACCGCGTTCCCGGGAAAGGCAACTCCCGCGCGCGGCGAATAGTGGTGGTATACACCTGCGTGCGACCCACTACTATCCAGAGGCATCGCCCATGACCCCCAAAGACAGGACCATCATCCGGGACCTGGCGAGACAGATCGCCGAAATCGCCGCGCGGCCCGAGCAGAACGAGAAGCGCGAGATCTGGTACGCTCAGAGCAGTCTCAGACCGATCCGCCCGCCCATCTACTGCTCCCCGGAGGGCTCCTGGGAAGAGCTCATCACCAATAAGGACATCGTCTGCGAGGACGAGGACGCCCGCCTCATCGAACACGGCCTCCGTCTGCGCATCTACGCCGCCGAGCACTTCGACGATGACCAGGTCTGCGACAACAGCTTCATCGTTCACTATGCCGTCGGCATCACCGACTGGGGAGTTCACCAGACCTACGTCCGCCCCGAAGCCGCCCGCGGCGCCTATGTCTGGGATCCGCCGATCAAGACCCGTGCCGATCTCGATAAGCTCCGCAGACCCGTCATCACGCACGACGAGGAAGACAGCCGCCGCGGATTCGACCGCGCTCAGGACTTGCTTGGTGACATCCTCGAGGTCCGCATGAAGGGCGGCGTTTGGCTCCCTACCGATATTGTTGACCACTGGACATACCTTCGCGGCATCAACCAGACCTACATGGACATGAGCGACGACCCGGAGCTGGTGCACGCGGCCATGAGATTCCTCATGGAAGGCGTCCTCGAAGGCATGGACGTGCTCGAATCGCAGGGGCTGTTGAGCCTCAACAATGGCAACGATTACTGCGGATCGGGCTCTTTCGGGTGGAGCCGGGAGCTGCCGTCCCCAGGCTTCGATGGAACGCACGTGCGCTTGATCGACCTGTGGGGCTTCTCGACTGCCCAGACCATGTCGGAGGTCTCCCCCGCCATGCACGAAGAGTTCGTGCTCAGGTACCAGGCGCCCATCCTGCAGCGCTTCGGCCTCAACTACTACGGCTGCTGCGAGCCGCTCCACCTCAAGATCGACATGCTCAAGCGCCACATCCCCCGCCTCCGCCGCGTCTCCATCTCCCCCTGGGCCGACAAGCGCATCAGCGCCGAGAAGCTCGGCTCCGACATCATCTTTGGGTGGAAGCCGAACCCCGCCTACCTCGCCGCCGTCGAATTCGACGGCGAACTGGTGCGCCGCGACATCCGTGAGACTGTCGATATCTGCAAGCAGCACGGCTGCTGCCTCGAAATGGCCATCAAGGACACGCACACCTGTAACCACCAGCTCTGGCGCTTCGACGAATGGACCCGCATCGCCATGGAGGAATCGCAGCGAGCAGCATCGTAAGGGCAGTGGCGTGGACCTGCGAACCGCGGTCAGCATTGTCATTCCGAGGGAGAGAGAGTCCGCATCCGCGGACTCGACGACCGTGGCAATCTCGCCGTTTCCGGTGTCCGGTGTTTCGGGGCTTCAGTCCCGAAACGCCTACTTGTCATCCTGAGCGCAGCGAAGGATCACGTCGTCTGATCGGTGCTTCGGGACTTCAGTCCCGAAGCCGACCAGCCGTTCCAATGACTTTCGCCCAAAGAGGTAAGGGCGAAAGTCGTCAGAACACCAGCGAATGCCTGAAAGAAGACGTTCGCCCGATGGTACGTTGTTGGGCGAACGTCCGTAGGAGAGACACAATGAAAGCCGAGCCCAAAGAATCCCACGAACTCCTCGCCAACCCCCACATGGGCTGGCAAACCTTCCACCATTTCGCGGACAGTGACGCCAACCTCCAGGGCCTGCCGAGTGGCGCGGCCTACGCCCGCTTCTACTGGAAGGCCCTGGAGCCGACGGAAGGCAGCATCAACTTCGCCATGCTCGACCACCTCCTCACCCACGCCCGCGACGCCGGCCAGAAGCTCGCCTTCCGCGCCATGTGCACCGGGTCGCGTGAGTACATGGACTCTCCCCAGTGGCTCAAGGACAAGGGCTGCAGAGGCTTCGACTTCCATTACGAAGGCGCCAACCACTGGGTCCCGGACTTTGAGGATCCTCTCTTCCAGGAAGCCCATTTCCGCCTCATCTCGGAGCTGGGAAAGCGATACGACGGTCATCCTGACGTGGATCACATCGACATCGGCTCCGTGGGCCTCTGGGGCGAGTGGCACATGTCCGGTACCGGCGTCGAGATGCCGCCGGTGCCGCTTCGCATCAGGATCATCGACGCCTACTTCGACGCCTTCCCCAGCACGCTGAAGGTCATGCTGATCGGCGACATGGGCGGAATGGACCACGCCATCCGCCGCGGCGCCGGCTGGCGCGCCGACTGCCTCGGCGACATGGGCGGTTTCTCACCCTGCTGGAATCACATGCGAGACGCCTATCCGGAGCAAGTCAAGGGATCCGGCGCGACCGATGCCTGGAAACGCGCGCCCGTCGCATGGGAGACCTGCTGGGACATGCGCAAGTGGGTTCAGGAGGGCTGGGACGTCCGCTACATCTTCGACTACGCTCTGGAGTACCACGCCAGCTATGTCAACAACAAGTCCGCGCCCATCCCGGACGGCTTCCGCCCCGAAGTGGAGCGCCTCATTCGCAAGCTCGGTTACCGGCTGGTGCTTCGCTCCATCGAACACGCCGACTCGGCCGCGCCCGGCGCCCCGCTCGACGTGAAGATGGACTGGGAGAACATTGGTGTCGCCCCGCCCTATGGTGACTATCGCATCGCCTTTTGCCTCACTGACTCGGCGGGGAAGGCCGCGCCTGTCCCAACCGACCTCTCCATCAAGGGTTGGCTTCCCGGGACTCACGCCGCCTCCATATCACTCAGCATCCCGAAGGACCTGGCGAAGGGCAAGTGCCGCCTCGCCCTCGGCATCATCGACCCGCGTACCGGCGAACCAGCCGTCCGGCTCGCCATCGAGGGTCGAGACGCCATCGGTTGGTACCCAGTGAGCGCGTTCGAGATGAACTAGTCGGCTCGCCCGCCGCGCGTCTGGTTGTTCCGGTGTTTCGGGACTTCAGTCCCGAAACCAATTGTGCGGGTGGGGCAGGAGCTTTAGCCGCCTCGAGCGGCTTCAGTCGCCTCGGGCGACTTGCCTCCTGCCCCAGCGCGCCCCTGTGGGAGCCGGCCCCTCCCGGCGACTCCCGCCGTTCCCGGAGTTTACCCTGAGCGCAGCGAACGGGACTCCTCGCCCCCTCGCCCCCGCGACATCCGACCCCCCCACGTGTCTAACCCCACCGATCTGAGGGAATCGGGCCAGGGGACCCCTCCTCATGTCCTGCGTCATTGCCGTAGGGCAGGCGCTGCGGTCGCCTCGGGCGACGCGTCTCCTGCCATTTGCAGCCTGCGGGAGGTAGTTGCAGTGTTCCAGCCTTTGATGAAGGGCGGGATCGTGATGATTCCGCTCATGCTGTGTTCCGTCGTCGCCCTCGTCGTCTCCATCGAGCGTTGGCTCTATCTCAGGCACGCCCGTGGCAACAGCGAGAAGCTCATGAGCAAGGTCCGCGCGGCCCTCGAGCGCTCCTCCCCGGAAGAGGCGCGCGGAGTCTGCGAGGCGACCCCGGGCCCGGTCGCGCGCGTCCTGTCGGCCACCCTCGCGCACTTCGAGATGCCAAAGGACGACCTGCGCGAAGTCGCGCGGGAGGTCGCTCTCTCCGAGCAGCCCACTATGGACGGGCACTTGCCCGTGCTCGCAACCATCGTCACCGTCTCACCGCTGCTCGGCCTGCTGGGCACCATCTCCGGACTGATCAAGATCTTTCACGCCATCGGCGGCGGCACGGTCACCGATCCCTCTCTGCTGCCTGCAGGCATTGCCGAGGCCATGATCACCACCTTCACCGGCCTCGCCATCGCCATTCCCTTCCTCGTCGTCTACAACTCCCTCTCCAGCCGCGTTGAAGCCGTCACCCACGAGATCGAGTTGCGGGTCACTGAGCTACTCAACATCCAGACCATCGCCGCCGGGGTGCGGCTATGACTCAAGAGTTCGTCCTCCCCCGCCGTCGTCGGCGCGTGCGGCCCTACCTGGACCTCACTGCGATGATCGACACCGTCTTCAATCTCCTCATCTTCTTCGCCGTCGCCTCCACCCTCGTCGGCAAGCCGAATGCCGGCATGAACCTGCGCTTGCCGAAGGCCGAAACCGCTCAGCCCATTGAGAGCCGCGTCGTGCTCGCTCTCCAGCCGGGCCAGCCGATTCGTCTCAACGGCTCGCCGGTCGCAGCCGATCAGATCGGCCCGGCGCTGACCAAGATCACCGCCGGCAATCTCGACTCGCAGATCGTCGTGATGGCCGACGAGAGCGTCCCCTATCGCGATCTCGTCAGTGCGCTCGATCAGGTACGCCTCGCCAGCTACCACCGCATCGCGCTCGCCGCATCGCCAAAGCGAAAGTCGAGTGCTAAACCGTAGGGCAGGAGCTTCAGTCGCCTCAGGCGACGTGTCTCCCGCCCATGAAAAGCAAGGCCCTATCTCGAACATGACAGCCACCGCCCTAGCAATCCGCATCAGGCCCATGCCGCCCCGCCGCCGCTTCGGCATCGCCACCGCGTCGTCGCTGGGCTTCCACGTCGCGCTGTTCGCGATCATTGGCATATCCGGTTCGCGGCCTCGAATCGCGGCCGAGCAACTGATACCGATCGAGATCGCCACCGCGCCCGCCCCCGTGAAAGCCGAGCCCCCGGTCGAAGAAGTGAAGACGACCGTTCCCGTCAACGAGGGCAGTCAGCCGAAGCTGACGCTCGGCGGCGGGAACCCGAAGGGCACGCGCTCGCGCCGCTCCACTCCTGCCTTCCGGTCACTCGGCACGAAGCGCGTCGCCTCCAGCGGCAGCGGCAAGCTGCCCGCCGCGCCCGCGCCGCCAAAGATCATCACCTCCAAGGGTGGTAAGGAGCCCTCCGGCCCCGTCGGTGAGGGGCGCGATCCCGGCGGACCGGGCGGAAAGGCCGACGCCATCGGCGGGCCGAGCTACGGCGCCGGCATCGCCGGCGCAGGCGGCCCGCTCGCTACCTACCCCAAGAACGCTCTCGATCAGAACCTCGAGGGATCGGTCACGCTGACCATCGCCGTGGGCGCTGACGGTTCGATGAAATCCGCCTCTGTCACTAACAGCTCAGGCCAGAAGCTGCTGGATGCCGCGGCCCTGCGCGCGGTCAAGAGCGGCTGGTCGTTCACCTCCGGAATGAAGAACGGCAAGCCCGCCGCCGGCACGGTGACGGTCACGTTCGTGTTCTCGGGCGGCGCCGTGAAAAGGGGATAACGTGAGATCGCGCTCGCATGTCATCGCCATTGCAGCACTCTTCGCACTCGTCTCCACCGCGATCTGCATCGCCGCGGAATCGCAGCCTCCGGGCGGCGTCTCGATCAGCAATGAGTTCATCCGTATCAGGGTGAATCCCGGCCCCCAGGAGGCCGGCCGCTTCGCGCTGGACACCACCGGCGGTGATCCCTCTCGTTCCTCCGATGACAACAAAGTCCTCCTCTACGGAAGCCGCGATCCGTGGACCTCCTTCACAACAGTCCTGATCGACGGCAAACCCATGATCTTCGGCGGCCCCACCGCTCGCCGCGCCGGTCGAGATGTAGCCGTCGGCGCGGTCAAGTCGCCGCCTCGCGTGTCCGGCGATTCCATCCTCTGTACTGCCGGCTTCGGCGACCTTGAAGTCACTCAGGAACTCGGCTTTGCCCGCGGTCCCACCACCCGCGTCAAGGACACCGCCAACATCGCATACCGCATCACCAACCATGGCCAGACACCGCATGCTGTTGGTCTCCGTGTCGTCCTCGACACCATGCTCGGCTCGAACGATGGCGCGCCCCTGCGCGCGGGCGACAAGGCGATCGCGACGGCGACCCAGCTCAAGGGCGATCAGATCCCCGACTTCTGGCAGGCGTTCGATTCCATCTCGAAGCCCGAGGTCATCGCGCAGGGCACGCTGCGCGCGTCCGGCGTCGCCCCGCCGGATCGTCTCGAAATGCTCGACTGGGGTACGCTCGCCGACAGCCCTTGGGACTTTCCGTTCCCGACCGGCGCCGACTTCACTCGCCGCGGCGAGGACGAGATCGATACTGCCGTCGCCCTCTACTGGGACCCGCAGCCGCTCCAGCCCGGCCAGACGCGCAGCTACGCCACCCTCTATGGCGTCGGCGGCGTGTCGCTGAGCCCCGCGCAGTTGTCCCTGGGCCTGACGGCTCCCGCCGAAGTCGATTACCAGCACGAGGACGTCCGCCCGTTCACCGTCGTCGCCTACCTCGAGAACAGCGGCGGCTTCGAGTCCCGCGGCACCACCTGCGCCCTCGACCTGCCCAAGGGCCTGAAGCTGGCTGAAGGAGGCGCCTCGCTGAACCTGGGCCTGCTTAAGCCCGGGGAGACGCGCCAGGCAAGCTGGAAGGTCGTTCCGACCGGCGACAGCAGCGGCGCGCTGAAGATCGCCGCCAATGCCGCCTCCGAGAACCTCGAGCCGAACCGCGTCGAGCGTGAGATCACCGTCAACGCGGCCCCCCAGATCGCGCTCGTGCTCGCCGCGCCCGACAAGCTTTCAATCACCCGCGAGAACCGCTACTCGCCGAACCCGTTCGAGATCACGTGTACTGCCACCAATGCAGGCGGCCAGGCCGCGCGCAATCTCGTCCTCACGCTCTCGCTCCCGGACGGGCTGAAGCTGAACGAAGG
>JBEKKD010000105.1:0-10551 GCA_050010895.1 Armatimonadota bacterium | reverse complement strand
GTTGACCACCTTCACGAGCAAGGGCTAACGAAACTTGTGTATGGCTTTGACACGGATACGGGGAAGTGGCTTCCCCGGTACGCGACGTCCAACAGGGTCGGGGTCATCACCGACAGGCCGTATCCCATTGCCGTGGAGCAGCGGATGGGCGTGAGCTTCGGAGGAATCATCCCTGAGGAATGAGTCGCGGTACTGGCAGCGGAGCGCTCACACGCGAGGGCGGCTCGCCCCTGGCACCGATGATCCATGCCATTCCGTTGCTTCAGTTGCTTAGGCAGCCCCCTGCCGAAGCCCATAGCCCTCCCGCCGACCACATCCAGCATGTCACCGCCCCAGCCCCAGCCGCCCCCACTCCGTGAAGTGGAAATCACTGTCCGGCACGGCGTACGATACGTACCTGCACATGAAAGATCCCTGAGGTGCTGCGTCCGTGAGTTCTACCATCAATGCTTCCGTCTCGTCTACGGTGATGAACTCGGCGATGGTCATGTGCGTGGAGAACGGGTACCGGTGGAGCCGTTCGGTTCGCAACCAACCCCACCCCTGCAACAGCGGCAGGGGTGGGCTACTGGCTCCTGTCCTACCGTACCATCTCTGAGATAGGTTTTCAGTCGACGAACCCCTGTAGGGGCGACCCTCAGCGGTTGCCCGGTCGTTCAGGCATCATGGGAGTCCGTCAGCCGTCGGACTCCCCTACGGATAGGGTCGCGCTCGGGGGCGATAGCCAGCAGGGCGTCCGCATGTAGTCTGGTCTTCAGAAGGAGCCTGGGGGAGGGCGTCTAATTGTTAGTGGCGTCCAGTCCCGGCGAAGCTGGACCCCCGTGCAGAGAACGACCCCCGATCGCGCTCTCCGCCACAGCCCCGACCTTTGCCCACCGCGCTCCCGCTGTTCGCCGCAGGCGCCGTTGCGCGCCTATACACCCCGGCGACAGGAGGAGGGAGGCGTAGCACCACCCCACTGGCAGATGCCAGTGCAGCCTTGCTGCGGCAGGGCACAGGCGATAATGGCAAGGAGAGACCAGCCATGAAGAGGATGTGGATGCCGAAGATGAGGGGTCGGCTTGCAGCGTGGGTGCTTGTCGGGGCGTTTGTCGCACTCGCGGCCAGTGCCGCATGGGCCGGCGTTGAGCCGTCGCCGTGGCGCTTGCGGACCGCGGCGCTCAACGTCGTTGCGCAGGGGCTTGGGGCGGTCGATGGGCGTCTCCAGGCCGTCCTGGCTGCGCCGCCGGTCGACGGGACCGTCGCCAGACTCGCCGTCATTGCCCTTGAGTTGCGGGCGCAGGAGGGGATAGTGCAGGCCGTGCTCGCTGTACCGCCGGATGGTAATGCCCCACCGGAGTTCTTCACCGCGCTGGGGAACGTCCGCGCGGCGGCGGCAGGCATCGCCGACCAGGCGGGGCGGGGGTGGGGGACTCCGCCGACTGACGGGCGCGTGTTGGATGCGCTGGCTCGGGTCCAAGGTGGCGCGCAGGACATCGTCAACACGGTAGACGCGTATCTGGCCCTGAAGCATTAGGCGGTGCCGCAGCCAGCTCTGGCCCGATGCGGCTAGAGACCAGCGCCCCCGGTGCTTGCCGCCGGGGGCGCTCTCCTGGCCCTCCACACGACGAAGCCCTGGGTGGAGGATGGTTCCAGACGACGCGCCAGGCTGTGCCTGGTGGGCCCCCATGCTGCCGCACCCGGCAGGCCAGGCCGGACTTCCGGAGAACAGGGAGGGTGCGCCCGGCCACAGAACCGGCGAGGGCGTGAGTACAGAGGGAAACGGTATGATCGAAAGACAGGCAGTGAGCCCCGCCTCGGCGGACGTGACGGCGCTCATACTCCGGGCCGAGCAGCGCCATCCGGACCTGGTGAAGGTCCGTAGGATGGGAGTCACGGCCGAAGGGCGGCCGATCCACGCGGTGACCATCACCGATCCCAGCGTCGCCGACCGGGAGAAGCAGCACGTCCTCATCGCGGCTGGGCACCATGGGAACGAGGAGAGCGGACGGCTGGCCGCGCTCGCGCTCATTGGGTGGCTGACGTCGCCGTCTGCTCTGGAGGTGAGGAGGAAGCAGAAGATCGTCGTCATGCCGAACATGAATCCGGACAGCGCCGAGCGTGACGTCTACGATGCGCCAGACCGGCCGCGGCCGTTCCGCGACCATGCTCCTTCCGGGCCACAGCTGGCTGAAGGGAAGGCGCTGGAAGAGGTGGCCTACGAACTCGAACCGGAGCTCTACGTGGATATGCACGCCAGAGGCTATGCCGGGTGCAGCTATGACATGGTGCTGTGGAGCGAGCCGGCGACGTACACCGAGGACGACTACCTGCTGCATCGCATCGCCGCCGAGATGGCCGAGGCCGGCGAGAGGGCCGGCATCCCGAACGTCGCCCATCCCTTGAGCTGGCCTGGCTTCATGAGCGAGAGCCCGGACGTGAGCAGCGCCTGCGCATTTGCCTATCGCCGGTTCAAGTCGCTGCCCATTCTCACTGAGACATGCGAGAGCAACGAGTACGCGTACCCCGCGAGGGATCGCGTTCGAAGTGGACTGGCGAAGCTGAAGGCCCTGCTTGCGTGGGGCAATCGCCGCCATCCGAAGCTGCACTACGCGGGATACCCATGCTACCTGATCGGTATGTTCCAGAAGGGGCTGGTGCCGGTCGGCAAGACGGCGGCCGCACGGCGCCGAGGCCGAATCGCCTTGTGGCGGAACTGGAACGGCTTCAAAGCCTTCGAAGTCGAGGCGCCGGAGAAACCTGATGAGAAGCGGCTGAAGGTGGAGTATGCCGGGCCCGCGCTCGCATGCGGGGCAGGATTCCAAGTGGCGGTCCGCGGGAGCCGGACCATACGCAGCGTGCGCGTGAATGGCCGGAAGCTGAGATCATCGGAGAGCAACGGCTACTACACCTGGCGGCAGGGCTGCTCGACGTTCATCGTGGTGGCCCTGGCGGATCTGCAGCCGGGGAAATACGGGATTGTGATCGCACATGCTCCTGCCGAACGCCCGTGAAGCCGGCCCCGGTCACCCCCATCTCCGGCTGCCCCTCGGCGGGGAGCCACTGTCCGGGGCTTCCGGTGCGGTCTCAGTAGGCGCTCGTCCAGCTACCCGGGTCGGGCTCGGACAGAGGAAGATCGCGCGGGCCGCTAACGTTGACCCCGGAGACAGGCTCCGTGGCGATCCGATCCTGATCAGGGGAGCGCCCAACCAGATCCTTCTCTGCGAGCTCTTCCTCGATCGCCTTGAGACGGCAGCAGCAACACAGAAACCGTTCGTCGTTCCCCTCGGTGGTCTCGTCATCGGCGACTGGCTTACCGCACTCCCAGCACTCGGTTCCGGTGCTCATGACCTCTCCTCAAGCTGGTGGTGACAGGAGTGGGAAGAAGGCTGCAGTAGTGCTGCGGCGTAAGTCGGCCGGCATTATATCACAGCATGCCTGGGACTGCCATGGGCTACGAGAAGAGCCTGTTGGCGAATCCGGTGAGGTGCATCCGTCGGGCCTCTGGCAAGGGAAACGCCACCGGCAGCCTGATGTACAGTGTCGGCAGGACGCAACTGCCGTCACCAACCCGGTCCGAGTGAGGCCGCGCGGATTGACCGTTCCGGGCAGTCTCAATGATGCAAGAGCGCGCTCAGCACCGCCAGCGCTGCGGCCAACAGCGCCGCCACGAGAGAGAGCGTACGCAGGCGAAGAGCTGCGCGAAGCTGCTCTGCCCCGGTTGGAGTGCGACTGGTGAACTCGACGAGATCGCGGCCATTCTCCCCTCGTGCTATGGCAGACCCCACTTCCTCTCCCGGGGCATCAGTCCACGCTCGCCCGTGCCCCTCCTCCGGTCCGCCCCCGGCCTCTGGCTCCACAAGCAGACGCGCCAGGCGCCGTGCAACACGCTGACCGTGGAGCCGCACCATGGCGGCTGTGGTACGGTCATCGAACACCGCGACCAGGATGGCGCAGTCTCCCACGCGGATCAACTGCAACTGGTTCCGGCGCCCCTGCTGTATGACGACATCGAAATCCGCTTCGCCGATCAGCCCTGCCATCTCTCTGGCGGAGGCGAAGGTCCCCGCAGACAGAGCTGACAGGCTATCGACGTCGAGATCCGCCGCGGACCCGGATTTGTGCAAGAGCATACCGTCCTGGCCGACCAGCAGAGCGCACGCTGCGCCGGATTGGCGGACGAAGCTCTCGCACAGCTCGCTCACCGAGCTGTAGGCCGCCTGATCCAGAGTGATATTCGAGTTCAACATGAGCGCTCCCTCCCGATCTCGTCTCAGAGCGTCTCGGCCTGGCCTTCCATGAGATGCCCCAGTTGACCAGACCGGGAATCGGTGCGAGCCGGAGCAGACGGGAGCGTATCGGCCAGGACATCGGTGACAGTCTCTCCGAGTGGCCGCTCGGCTGCAATGATGGCAGGACCGTCGGGGACTCCCACGGCACTGCCCGATGCGCTGCCCGCCCTGTTCAGTGGTGTCAGGATTGCTGTCATCTCCAACAGGCACCAGCCGCCGCTCCGACTCTCCCGTAGGGTCTATTCCACGATTGAGTGGGCTTTCCGTGGAGAGGTGTAGCGTTCGGGGTAGCAGCCACTGCGCTGAGCCGCATCACCTGGTCGGCGGGGGCGCAGGCCGCGCGGTGTCCCCAGGCAGATCCATCCAACTCGGGTCGTGGCGGGTTGGCTCCACGAGCCCGCGACCAGGACAGATGGTATCAGGACGTCGTGGAACCTGGCTCCGTGTTAGCCGTCAGTGCTCTGGGTCCGGGCCCTTCCCCACGATCAGGCACCCTCGATTGTTCGCCTGCGCGAAGCGCCGTGCATCCCGCCAGGCCGACTGCTCGCCGAGCGCTTCCTCCAGCTGATCGAGGCTGACCAGCCGCATGTCGACCAGCACCTCGCCCAGTAGCAGGCCGGTGCCGCTCTGACGCGCGAGGCCCTTCAACAGCTCGCTGGAGGTGATGACCCCATTCTGCACCAGGATCTCTCCCAACATGGGCTCAATCTCCCAGCGCTCCTGGATGCGTTCCTGCTCGGCCTGCACGGCATCGGGGAGCGCAGCCCTCACTATATCAGCCGGCGGATCAGTCTTCGCATAGAATGCAGAAAGCACCATCAGGGCGGCAGAAAGGAGCGTGGTCGCGCCCAGCCACCACCAACTCGCGTCGCTGGAGGTCCAGGCTTGCCCCAGGATGACCCCGGCGGCCGCCGACAGCGCCAGTCCGGCCACTAGCCGCCGCCATCCAAGGGCCCTAACACTATTCCTTTTGCCGACGCTCCCCGCCATGCGTCAGATGCTCCGCCATAGGAGGTCCGGGCACCCTTCCCGGAGCCGACGGCGGCCGGCCCGCTGCCGTGCCGATGCCTGTTCCGGGTCCGCCCGCGAAAGCAGGAGCCCAGCAGGAAGCGCGAAGACCGCCACCGATATCCAGGTGTGACGCGCGCCGACTGAGGCATACCCGAAGAGCATGCCCGACGCCACTGAGAATGCTATGCCGAAGCTCACGCCGATTGCCCTCCGGAGCTGCTCGCTAAGCTCCTTCTTCCACAATCCAGAGGCCAAATTGCAGCGGAACAGGCCCTTTTCATGGAACAACCGACTTGGCTTCAACACCACACTGAGATTCGGTTTGTGGGAACCGGCACCGCGGCAGCGGCACCCCCGCGGGTGAATGGACGCGAGCGCCATGCGACACCAATCTGTCGACCCACGACTGGCCGTCGGGGCCGGCGACTACGCCCCAGACAGGCGCAGGAAGCAACTGCTCTGGCTTGCGCTTTGCGTGATAGCAGCGCTAGGCCTAGCTCTGGTGCTTCTCGTGGCCTACGGCCAAGATGCCATGTCGAGCGATCGCACCGAACTCCTGCTGCTCATCGGCCTGCTGGCATTCCTGACGTGTACGGTTGCCTACTTCGCCGATAAGGAACGGGAACAGCGCGCTGAAAACCGCGCTCTCATTGGGCAGCTCCACGATACCGCTCAGGCGCTCGACGCGCGCGTTGCCCGCCTCAACCAGCTCTGCGAGACCAGCGCCCATCTGGCCGGAGTCTTGGACATTGGGCGCATCTCCGATCTCATCGTAGAAACCTTGGCAGCGCAGGTCCGGGCCGACGCCGCCTCACTCGTCCTGCTGGACAGCTCGAAGGGCGAATGCCTGCTGACGCGGAGCAGTGGCCCGCTTGCTCACAGCGACGAGGACCGAAACGATCCGGTGGCCATCGTCAGAGCGGCGGCCCAGGAAGGGCCATCCATCCGGTCTCTGGACAGCGCGCCTGAGATCGCTCACCAACTTCGGGCCTGGGACAAGATCAGGGCTACCATCTCGGCCCCCATGAAGATATCGAGAATGGTGACAGGAGCCCTGTCAGCTATCCGCCAGGACACCTTCGACGGTGAGGACCTGAGCTTGCTGACAACGCTCGCCAACATGGCCAGCAAAGCGATCGAGAGCGCGGAACTGCACCAGCAACTCAGGAAGTCCTACCTCAAGACGTTGCACGTGCTCGCCCGCACCCTCGCCGCGCGGGACTCCTACAGCGCGGCCCATGGTGAAGCGGTGACCTTGGTGGCGGTTCGCATGGGTGAACACCTCGATGTCGGGGAGGAGGCGGTGGAGGCACTACGCACCTACTGCCCGCTCCACGATCTCGGCAAGATCGGCATACCCGACTCGATCCTGCTGAAGGAAGGCCCACTCACCGTCGAGGAGCTCGGGATGTGCCGCCAGCACACCGTCATCGGAGAGGAGATCATCCAGCCCCTCAGCCCGGGAACGGAGGCCCTCTCCCTTGTCCGCAGCCACCACGAACGCTGGGATGGCACCGGCTACCCCGACGGGATCAAGGGCGAGCAGATCCCGCTGCTCGCTAGAATCGTCGCCGTGGCCGATGCCTTCCATGCCATCATCTCCCACCGCTCGTATCGAGGTGGCTCAGCCGCATACCAGGCATTGCGCGAGGTGAAGGCTAAGGCTGGCACTCAGTTTGACCCCCTGGTGGTGAAAGCCCTGGTCGGCCTGTGGGATAACGGTGAACTCGCCAAGCTCGTCATGCGTCTGGGTCAGGTAGCGGATCAGAGCGACCGGCTCGATCTATCCGCGTCCCTCTCAGGGCCGCGTCTGCCGGAGCCGGCCGCCAACGCGGGGACGAACAGCTGGCGGATCGTCTAGGAAACCGGCCCATCATTGAACCCCGGACCTCGTCCACAGAAGACAATTACTGGGCGTGGGCTCGGAGGAAGACCGTTCACCGGATAACGGATGCCCTACCGCGAGGGACGCGCCTGTCGGGCCTCAACGGAAGTCCGGCGGAACCCCGACCCAGTGGCCGGCATCGGAGTCTGCATGCGCGGTGAGACGCACGGGACGGGCTTGACTGTCTGGAAACGAATTGAGGAATCGCGTTGGCGAGGGCTTCGCCGCGGGAAGTTGTCGCCACGAAGTAGCTCGCGGAGGATTGTCATGAGAACGCTGGGCCGGTTGGCGATGCTGCTCGCCTGTGTGGTGATGTGTGTGCGGTGCGCCGGCGCCGACACATCGCCACCCGCATTCACCTTTCAAGGGACGATGCCGGTCTACTTCTGGCTGACGGGTGGGGCTGATGGACAGGAGTCCATCAGCGTCCGAGCTGGCAAGGGAAACGCCACCGGCAGCCTGATGTACCGTGAGCATCAGGTGGCCGTCGATGCCAATGGCGTCACAGAAGTCTACGACACGGCCATGACGGCGACCATCACGGCCATCTGGGACACCGTCACCCCCGGCGCCTCCCGGTTCGTGGGAACAGCCGACTGCGCGTTTCTGGGCCTCGAATACTTCGACGGCGTGCTGGGTGTGAAGCAGGCCGGTTCGGGCACAGCGCCCATAGAGATCGACATGGTGTCCGCCGCCGGCAGCGGTCTCCAGGGAACCATCCACGCTCTCGACGGTGGGAGCATGATCCTTATCAACGTGCCGGAATGGGACTATGATTACACCAACCCCACCACGCCTCCGACATACAATCCGAGTGTCCTCGTTGGCACCAGTTTCTACTCCTTCGTAGTGAACTCTGCAGCCAACCTGCAGCTCGAAGCCGTAGATCCGCTCCCCGACATGATGGACCTGGTGACTCCTGAAGGAGGCCTGTCTGCCTCCGACCAGCAGCGCCTGGCCACCCAGGGGCAGCCGGTTTCGGGTCCGGCGGCGGACGGCGCCACTCGCGTGCTGCTTCGGGCGAGCCTCCCCGCGGCCGGCAACGTGACGTTCAGCCTGGGCGGGGTCACCGCATACGGCAGCCTCAGCGGCTTGGACGGCGCGGGCCCCGGCAGCGCCACTTTCACCACGGCTGCCCAGTTGGTTCCCGCGCTTGGGTCCTACTACGCGTTCGCCCTCTATCAGGCCCCGGACGGGCTGCCGGCCGGATCCGCCACTGCCGCCGGGGGCGTGCCCTTCACTGTCTCCGCCACAACGGACACCGCCGGCGCATCGCAGCCGGTTCCACTCTCCCTCTTCCTCTTCCAGCCACCGGTGGTGCTGCTGCACGGGCTCTGGTCTGACGGGAGCACCTGGGACAAGTTTCCGCTCAACGCCAACGGGGAGTTCAACTGGATCTCCGCACCCTCCTATCCCAGCGCCTCCGGGCTGGCAGCCAACGCTCAAATCATCCGCATCAGACTGCAGGACGCGGTGGGGATGGCCCGTTCTCAAGGGGTGGCCGCGTGTCGAGCGGATGTCATCGGTCACAGCATGGGGGGAGTGCTGGGCCGATACTGGGCGAGGGCTTCGAACGCGAGCGCCTACGAGGGGCCGCGGAACTGGTATGCCGGCGACATCCGGCGTCTCATCACGCTCGACAGCCCCCACTCCGGCAGTAAACTGGCCAATGAGATCATCGCCGGCGCTACTCCCGCCGCGAACTGGATCATGCGGAACGTACTTCAGATGCCGGCCGACGATGGTGCGGTACGGGATCTCTGCGTCGGGAGCCAAGCGCTGACAGACATGGGGGCGAGTCTGGTGCCCGGCCATGCGCTGGTCGGGAGCGTCGACTTGTCCCTGGACATTCCCATCGGGGCCCTCGGCGCGCAGATGCCGGGATGGGGTTCGCTGTTCCAGGCACTCCCGCTGCTTGGATGGGGCGACCCGCTCTGGCAGTACAATACCACCGACCTCTTCGGCGGGAGCAGCCACGACTTCATCGTCAGTTGCGACAGCCAGGCGGGAGGCCTCACGGGCGGCGCCGCCAGCACCTACCATGGCTTCGAGTTCCGCCACACCAATGACACGAGTTCGGCTGCCTACGCCCAGGAGTGCGAAACACTGCTGACGAGTCCGGCCGGCAACGCCTTCGTAACCTTCCCTGCGCTCGCCCCGCAATCCGTGGCTTCAACAGCCGATGTCTTGCAGGAACTCCCGCTAAGCGCCTCACAGTCGTCCGACACCGATGTTCCGCCGCCGACCCTGACCATCGTCTCACCCAGTGAGGGCACCCAGGTAAGTCCTGGCGCTTTGGTCCAGGTGATGGTTCAGCCCGCCGGAGGCGACACCGTGGCCTCTGCCGCCGTGCTGGGTCCAGGGTCCTATGCGGAGTCCATCTCGGGCACTCCCACTCAGGTGAGCTTCACCATCCCCACAGAGGCGGTCGGGGACTATGCCATAGTTGCACTGGCCCAGATTGCGGGTGGGCAGCAGGCCTACTCGTCGCCGGTGCATCTGCAGGTCGGCCTCAATGGAACTGCGCCCACCGTGCTGCGATTCGGGCAGGAAGCGCTGAGCCTGGAGCCTTACGACAGCAGCCAGGTTTCCTGCCTGATCGACTGCAGCGATGGCGTCACCAGATCGCTCAAGGGAGGTACCATCGGCCTCACGTTCTCCTCCACAGACGAGACGGTGGCCACCGTCGATAGCGACGGCAATGTGACCGCGGTCGCACCTGGATGGTGCTCCCTCCAAGCCCACTACCTGGGCCTGACCGCCTCCCTGGTAGTCGCCGTGCGAGACCCCATGCCCGACTTCCGCGACGTGCCGGCGGGGTTCTGGGCGTTCTACCAGATCCGGGCCGCGCTGCGCGCCGGCATAGTGAGCGGCTATCCCGACGGGACCTATCAGCCGCAGAACCCCGTCACGCGCGACCAGATGGCGGTCTACATCTCCCGCGCCCTGGCCGGCGGCGATGGCGGGGTGCCAACTGGGCCAGCCACGGCAACATTCTCAGATGTGCCCATCGACTACTGGGCGTTCAGGTACGTGGAGTACGCGGTCACGCAGAACGTGGTGAAGGGCTACTCCGACGGCACCTACAAGCCGACCGATCAGGTGACCCGCGACCAGATGTCGGTGTTCGTCGCCCGCGCGATTGCGACGCCGACGGCGGGCGCGGACCTGGTAAACTACACGCCGCCCGCGACGGCCACATTCCCGGATGTGCCCACTACCTTCTGGGCATACAAGTACGTGGAATACATCGCCCAGCCCAGCATCGGCGTGACCAACGGCTATCCCGACGGCGATTATCACCCCGAGTACATCTGCACGCGGGATCAGATGGCGGTGTACGTGGCGCGAGCGTTCCAGTTGCCGATATAGGAGGGCCAGACG
>JBEKKD010000104.1:0-12192 GCA_050010895.1 Armatimonadota bacterium | reverse complement strand
AATGCCACGTATAGCAGCCAGCCTTCCTGCTCAGAACCCGCGTCCGTCTGTGACATAACCGCTACCTATACAGCACGCTCATCAAAAGAGCCTTGACTCTTACATAGCAGCGGAGCGAAGGACCTCCCCTCGGCTTCCCTCCTCGCTATCCTGACCGCGAGCTCCATAGGCAGGAGCTTTAGTCGCCCCGGGCGACGTGTCTCCTGCCCCCGTGCCGACGCAACTCACTCCGCGAAAGCACTCCTCCCACTCCTCCGCAATCCCCCTCCACTGATACTGCTCCTCCACCCGCCCCCGCGCCGCCGCGCCCATCGCCGCGTACCGCTTCTCATCAGATAGCAGATCGGCCACGGCCCCCGCGAACGCCTCCGCGTACTCTCTGCCCCGCGGATCGCCTGCGACCAGTACTCCCGTCTCGCCATCAACCACGCTCTCTTTCAGCGCGCAGTACCTCGACGTCACCATCGGCGTCCCGCACGCCGCCGCCTCCAGCGCGCTGATGCAGCTCACCTCCGGGAACGCGCACGGATACACCACCAGCGCCGATCCGGCAATCTCGCGGTACAAGTCCCGCTTGCTCAGCGGCCCCAGCATCGTCACATCCGGCAGCGCGTCCGCCGTCGTGCGCAGCGCGTCGAGGTAGTCCGCCATCTGCCGATCCGCGCCGGGGTTGTCGTAGTGCGCGATCGCCAGCTTCAGCTCCGGCCGCCGCCGCTTCATCTCCGGCCACAGTTCCAGCAGAATGTCCAGCCCCCGCTCCGGCCGGCTGGTATAGATCACGCGGCTCGCGTCCCGCTCGACGCCCTCGATCGCTTCATCCACCAGCCCGAGATCGACGCCGTTCCGCGTCACCACATACCGATCCTCCGGCACGCCCAGATGGCGCGTGAACTGCTGCCTGTGAAACTCGGAGAGCACGAACAGCCGGTCCACCTTGTACATCAGCGACATCACCTGTGGCGCCGACTCCTTCACCATGATGTCGTGGTTCCAGAGCACATTCACCTTCGACTGCACCGGCGCCGTCAGCCCGCGCAGATGCCGGCAGCAGATGAACACATCGCACGACCCGCACTCCACGAACTCCGGGAAGTCCGCGAGATTGCTGTACGTCACCGCATCATACTCGCCCGGCCGCTCGCAGTTGCAGAACACGCGCACGCCGTGCCCCAGCCCCGCCAATTCCCGCGCCACGAACACCACTGCACTCTCCGACCCGCCCAGCGACCGCTCGAACGGCGTCAGCCCATCGAACGACAAACCCTCGGTGTAGATGACGATCTTCAATCGCGGCTCCTGTTCTGTCCCCACTGTTCTTCTCGTTGCGTCGGTACTTCAGCGGCACCGCTGAGGCTGCGGCGTTGCTTCGCAGCCGCCGCTGAGGCTGCGCCGCCCAATCTCGCCGTTCCGTTGCGTCGGTACTTCCAGTTGCGTCGGCGCTTCAGCCCCGACGCCCCTCCGTTCTCATCCGCAACCAGCTTCTGAGCATCCAGGGACCAGTGGCGTGGGGTTGCGGTTCGCCTGAAAGGCGAACCGTAACCCGCGTTCGCTCCGCAAGGAGCGACCTCACCAGACTGGCGGGCCGCAGGCGCGTGCATGCCCCGCGCCCGCGTGCCCACGAAAACACAACGGCGGACACCGACTGGTGTCCGCCGTGATTTGCGCTCGCCCGTTGGGCAGGGGCTTGCCCCTGCCAGTTCAGCTCGCGTCCGCCCCCCGCTCCCCCAACATCCTCACCACATTCCCTCCCAACACCTTCCCCTTGGTCTCGTCGTCGAAGTCGGCCTTCTGCACTCTCGCGATCACCCCCGCCGGGTCGTTGATGGTGTAGTCGCTGCCGAAGAGCACCCGGTCCGCGCCCGCCACCTTCACCGCCAATTCGAGTATCCCCATCCGCTGATGGCCATGCCCGCAGATGTCGAGGCACAGATTCCTGTGCTTCGCCGTCAGCTCGATCCGCCGCCGGCACTCGTCCGGCGAATCGCCGAGGTGCGCGAGCACGAACGTCACCTTCGGAAACTCGCCGCAGATGCGATCCATCTCCGTCCCCTCGGAGTGAATCTGCACCACCATGTTCAGGTCGGCCGCCAGCGCCATCGCCCTCGCGAACGCATCGGTATCGTACGAGTAGCCGCCGACATACCCGCACAGCTCGCCGATCCACACCATGCCGAGTTCATCGTGGCAGCGCCGGATCTCGCGCAGCGCATCTTCACCCAGATCCGTGTTCACCAGGCAGGCCGGCGTGATCATCGGGAACTCCCGCGCCGCCTGCGCCACCTCATCGTTCCCCGCGATCATCTCCTCGGTCGTTTTCGCCAACTCCCCCCGCATCGAGTTCGCGATGCAGCGATCGATCTCGCACCGCTTCAGATACCGCACCGCCGCCGCGGTATCCGGCGTGCACTCGGCCCACTCCCACACCCGATTCAACCCCGGCGACGGCAAATGAACGTGGCAATCGAAGATCATCGTCTCTTCCCCTCCCCCAGCAGTTCCTCCGCCGCCAGCACGCAGAAGATGTATGTCGCCGCGCCGGCGATCACATCCTCCGACTGCTGCCAGAGGTACGGGTAGTTCTCCTTGTACTCCGGAAAGTCCGGTCGGATCAGCGCCACGCCCGAGACCACCGCGCCCGGTATGTAGTACCAGTGCGCCCGCAGGTATCCGTACTCGCTCGTCACCGACCGCGCCCCGACCCCGCAGGCGAACGAGATGTCCGAGCCCGGGTGGCAGCCCAGCACGAAATTGACCACGGCGAGTACGTACTCCCGGTCGAATAGGTCGGGATAGCTTTTCGCCAGGAAGTACTGCTCGACCGCGTAGCGCTGGATGCTCCAGCCGACTCCCCAGATGTGCGGATGCCACGGTACCTGGTACGGGTTCGTCGCCAGCTCGGACTTCTGCGCTGCCGCGTACTGCTCGAGCGCGCGCCGCACCGCGGCCGCGAAGCTCTCGTCCTTCACCAACGGCAGGACTCGCACCACCGCCCAGCCGCTCGAGCCGGTGCCGTGCGAGAATCCCGCGATGTTCTTCTCGATCTCCGGCAAGAGCTGAACCAGGTGCTGCCGGTACCGCTCCTCGCCGGTCGCGATCAGCAACTCGGCCGTCGCCAGGATCTCCTGCGCCTTCGCATGCCGCGGGACGTACGCGCTCCGCTGCTCGATCGGCGGATGGCTCTGCTCGTACTCCCATGCCTTGACCGCGGTCTCCAGGCACTCCCGCGCCAGCGCGTCTTCATACCCGCGCAGCACGCGGCTCGCCGCCACGAGCGCCGCGGCCACCTTGTACTCGACCGAAGTGTCGCGGCTGGTGAACGCCCAGCGATCGTCCTCTTTCCCGGATCGTTCGCCCGCCCGCTCGTCCGGCTTCAGCGATGCGTCGTACACTCGATTGTCGGTCACGCTCGCCCAGTCACCGGAGATGCGCTGCGACTGGCTGCTGTGGATGATGCCGGCGAAGCTGTGCCCCGCCGCCCGATAGCCGCCCAGCATGTTCTCCACACCATGGATCACCTGCTGCACGATATCCGGCACGCCGTCAGGCCGGTGCAGCACCACCATCCGCTCATCCCTCTTCACCGTCGTCCGATCCGAATCGACGCCGAACGTCTCCCGCGCCAGCGCCAGCATGTGTGTCGTCTCCGCCTGCGCGCCCGCCGCCAGGTCATCGTCTCCGGCATCGTGCCAGCCGCCGCGGTCCAGTCCCGGAATGTGCTCGTGCGGCTTGAACGGCGTGTCCGTCGTCGGCCCCTGCTCGTAGCTGTCGAAGTGCACCAGCGGCGCCGGCGCCTGGAGCGCGTCATCCAGATGGCAGGCCCCGTGCCAGACGATGCCGCTGCCGTGCACCGCCACATGGCACATCTGCACCGGCAGATAGGACTCCAGCGTCGGCTGCCACACCCCGCTCTTCAGCACATCGCGCCCGATGCGGAACGGCGGCGTCTGCTGCGCCCGATACCGCACCATGTACATGCCGGGCTCTGCCACCCGACTGAAATCGAAGGTCGCGTACTGGTACCGCAGCCACTTGCCCCAGGGCCCAAGCGCAGCCGAGAGGACGTCGCTCACCGTTCCGTTGGGGTTCACCCGCACCAGCGTCGCCTCGCCGAGATCCGTCGTGCGAGGATCGAGCTCGATCACCGCGCACTTGCGCTGGTCGGGATGATAGCCCACCTGAGAGATGCCGATCACCGGCTTGCGCCGCCATCCCCGAATCTGGTTCGGAGTGATCACCACCTCCACCGCGCCCGCGGCCGCGCCCTCCACCACAGGCGCCCGCACCGAGAACCACTGGCCCTCCAGCAGCAGCATCTCGCCGCCGATGCGCTCGATGGTCATCATGCGCTCCGGGTCCTCCGGCGCGATCGTCAGCACGCTGCCCTGCGCCAGCGGCGCTCCGGTCCCATTGTCCTGTCGTGGGAAGACGCCCACCGTGTCCCCCATGTGGAACGTCTTTCCCCAATACGCCGGCGCGAACAGGTCGAGATTGAAGTGCCCGCCCCTTGCCTCAGATGGCAACGGCCGCGGTAGGTCCACGCGCACCCGAAGTGATGGGCCGTCCGCCTTCACGTGCACCGTGTACTCCACTCTCATGTCCGGGTAGCTCGCCGCGACCGAAACCGCACCGCGCTTCGCATCGGCCGTCCGCTCGCCCACCGTCGAGTACCCCCACGCCCCGAGCCGCAGATCGCCGTTCGCCGCCACCCGCTCCCCATGCTGGATGATCTCGATCCCGCTCTGCCTGCCCTCGGGATAGAAGTCGTGGAACATCAGCGCCGACGCCGACGCCGCCTCGAAATACTCCAGATCGTTCACTCGCCAAGTCTTGCGCACGCCAACCCTCTCCGCGCCCGAGACCGTCTGCCACCCGACCGTCCCAGGCCGCTGCAGTGTTGACGCTACCTTCGCCACCGCCTCGCCGCGTCCTCGCACGTGGACCCGCCCGTGCGACCCTCCGCCTCCTCGCCTCTTCGACTCTTCGCCCCCACTGTCATTGCGAGCTGGGGCGACCCGGTAGGGTCGCCCCGCCCCGCTCGCGCGTTGCGTCGGTACTTCAGTGCCGACGCCGCGCCGTTTTCCGGTGTTTCGGGATTTCCAATCCCGAAACCAAGCGCCAACCCCGCTTACGCCAGTCCCTGCAGCATCCCGTGCGCGTTCTCGTTCCGCAGCTCGAGCGTGTACTCGCCCACGATCTGACCGCGCGCGTAGTCGCCGCCCTTGGACAGCTCCTCGTACTGGAAGGAGCGACCCGCGAGCGGGACCACCTTGATGCGGCTGGAGTCGAGCGCCAGCACCACGTCATCCGGCAGCCACCGGTTCATGATCACGCGCTGCGAGCCGAAGTCACTCTCGTAGACTTCGACCACGTTGCGATAGGCATTGGTGTCATTGGTGGTGTGGATGCGGCTGCTGTTCCAACCCGAGATGATCCGCTTCTGCTTCGGGGGCGCCACGATCAGGTCGATGTCGCGGCTGCCCTGGCTATAGCAGGACTGAAGCAGACCACCGAGCGCGGCCTCGGTGAGAGAACCGCCGCTCGTGACATTGGTCGAGAGCGAGCAGACGATCCCCGCCATCGTCCGGCGCGCCGTGTCCGACCCGATGGTCGCCACATCGGTGCGGCCCAGCAGGATCGTCTTCTCCAGGTCGCGCAACAGCTCGCGCAACCTCATCACCTTCGCGTCCGCCAGCTTGTCGCCGGTGGTGACCCAGCCCACCGCCTGCGCGGTGCCCGAGATCTTCACGCCCACCTTCATGATCTGGCAGTAGTTGGCCTTGCGAACCTGCCGCGTGGTGCGGTCCTCGTCGGTGTCGTCACCTTCGAGCGCCGCATTGCCGATGATGGTGATCGTGCCGCCGGCGTTGTGCGCCGCGGCCGCCGTCGCGCCGTACCCGCGGCTCGCGCCGATGGTCGCCGTATCCGAAATCGCGGTCACCAGCATCACTTCCTTGTCGAGCTGGATCACATCGCCGACTCGGAAATAGCCCGGATGCGCCACCGTCAGTACCCCCGCGCCCGTCGCCGACGTCACCGCCGTAGACACCACATCCGTCGCCGGATTCAGCGAATCCTCCAGCCACTCGTGCTTCACGTTGGTGGCCGGCCGATCGTTCGCGCCGACGACCTCCAGCAGCGGCGTCTCGAATGGCGCCAGAAACGCGACCAGATCGGAGACATCCTCTCCGATCCCTTGAAAGCTATCGTACGTTGCCAGTCCGTTGAAAGGCATCCATGCCTCCTTGCATTGTGTCATTCCGAGCGCAGCGAGGAATCTCGTCGTTCCCGTTACTCGTTACTTCCTGTCATCCTGAGCGCAGCGAAGGACCTCCCCTTCGTCTTCCTCTCTGTCATCCTGAGCGCAGCGAAGGATCCCGTCGTTGCCGTTCCCGCCGCAGGCGGGAATCAGCGTTCATCCGCGTTCATCGGCGGATGGCCGTTGCCGTTCGTTGCGTCGGTACTTCAGTGCCGACGCCGCCTCGTCTCAGGCCCTACCGCTTCGCCTTCGTCCGCTCCCGCAGATGCGAGTACTCGCGCAGCGCGCGGCGGTCTCCCCGCGCGGCCTGGGAGGCGAGGCGCTCCAGATGAGCGTCATCGCTCCCCGCCGAGTTCGGGGGATTCGTGTTCGTCAGCCCTCGCGGCATGGGCCGCGTGAGCTTCTCCGCGATCGGCGCCAGCTTCTCGATGTACGCAGCCACCGTCTCGGGATCACCCTCCGGCACCAGGTCGAGCAGCTCGCTCGGCAGGTTCGACCGCGCGAACAGCGACAGGCGCTCCGCGCGCCATTCCGCCTCCGTCGCGCGTGCCGCCGCCTCATCGCGATCGCGGGTGACTTTGCTGACTTCGGCCTCGCGCTCCGCACGAATCGCCGCCAGCTCCTTGTCCAGCTTCTCCGCCTGCCGCCGCCAGTAGGACTCCTGCCTCTCCTGCTTGTCCCGCGGCGACTTGTCCGGGGTCTGCTTCGGCGGATTCTGCCCCGCCAAAGACTGAGGCGCCCGCTCTTCAGCGGACGCCTCGTTCGCGTCGCTCTCCTGCTGCCCATTCGGGCGATCAGGGTCTCTGGTCATCACTTCGTCTCCTGTGCAGGGGCGTGACTCACCACGCCCAGGATCAGAAGGGCGCTGCTCGAACGGCGCCCCTACAAATGCGAACGCGGCCGCCAATGGCGACCGCGTCGATCACAAGGTCTGATGCCAAAGGGCACGACACGCTACCTCACGCCTGCTTCATGCCCTTTGTGATAGTCAACACGCGGGGCTTGGCGATCACCTCTCTGATCTCAAGCCCCCACGGCGTGAACAGGTCCTCCTCATGGCACGCTTTGATGACGATGGCAGTGTCGGCAGCGCAGACTACGACGTCCTCATCGGCCGGTATCGCACCACTGTCACAGGCCATGAGAACAGCTTGTACGCACAGCGTAGTTCCTCCGCCGAAAAGGTCCAGGGTACTCCTGATGGCTGAGAGCTTAGGATCAGCTGAGTGCGGCGCATGCGGAATCTCGGCGAAGGGCAGGGCAGCCCGGACGATCACAGCGCCGGCATCCTCCAGTTTCTTTCGGCGCTGGGGGGATATCCCGACAGGCGTTGCCTGGAACTCGTCAGAGCCTTCCTTCTGGCTATAGAACTTTTTCTCAGCTCTGAAAGTCACGGCAACCACGGTTACTGTGGTTCCTTGGAGTTCTTCCAAGGCATCCTCGGCTCCGTCTCCTCTGCTTGTGAAAACGACGAAGTGCTTCGCGCGGAGTCTCCTGGCGCGCTCGGCCGCGCAGCGAATGGTCTCCTTGCGATGAGCCTTCCCCTCAGAGGGGAAGTAAACCGTCTCGGCCAAACCCTTCGCTGATCTCCGTCTGGGCATCTTCCTTGTCTCCGCGGTCATTTTAGATCACCTCGCGCCAGAGCGGCACTGACCCTGGCCAGCCATTTCCCTTCGACCTCGGCGATGATCGATCCTATAGTAGGAGTCGGCGTTTCCTGGGGACTGGCGAAAGCGACAAATCTGTCATCCATCAGGCGCTCGATGCGGTGGTATTCGGTGCTGAACCCCGAATGGTGCTCACAGTTATCCACCATGAACAGCATTTCCTCCTGCCGCTGCAATTCGTAAGCGCAGGTGCGGACCGGATATGCGCGCCCGCTTCTCATGTCGAAGCGCAGAGTGAACCTCAGTTCGCAGTCATAGGCAGGATAGGGGATGCTGCCTTTCAGTCGTAGGCGTGGGAATCCCTTATAGAGACTGCGCGCGATCGTGGGCTTTCCCGCCGCCTGTGAGGTCTGCAGAGCCTTCGTTACCTCGCCCTCGACCGCTCTTGCGCGATCAAGCAATGGCGCTGTGAGGTCCCTCGCCACCGCCTGCCACTCAGGCTGCCAGGACGGACTGTCCAGGCAGAATCGAAGCGAAAGCCGGACCGGGCACACCGGTCCGGCTACGATGCGAGCTGGTCGCGAGCCAGTTGTCTGTGGGCTCTCGTCGCTGCATCAGTTGTAGCTCATCATACAACTGCGCCCATTCCACGCTGTCGAATGTGTGCGGAAACTCCCCCTGCCCAAACAGCCGTCTGAAATCCGCGGATTGGAGCCTGTACTTGCGTTCGTACTCGCTCAGCTCGCTTTCCAGGCTGCATACGTCTAGCCACCGGATCTCCACTCTGACCTCCCTCGGGGGCTTCAGCTCGTCCTAAAGGACGAGAACTCTACCATCAAGGTTCTCCTGCGTCAAGCCCGTTCCCTGCCCCCTTGAGCTAACTGAGGGCACTTGAGACATCCACCTACACTTACTATCGTTCCACAAGCCCCGACCCCTAACCCCCCAGAGGCCACAGAAACCGGCCAGGTGGCCTACAGCCGCCGATTTCGGCGTCGCCCACCCTGCGAAGCAATCGCACCCGTTTCACGCCTTCGGCTTCCTCCGCCTCCTGAACTTCTTCAGCAACTCCACATCCTCGCCCCAGTGCTCCACGATCACGTCCTCGGGAACCGTGGCCAAGACGTAGTTGATCGCTATCCCCACCACGAGGATGTCGTCCAGGTACCCCACTACCGGGATCCAGTCCGGGATCAGGTCGATCGGCGATGCGAGGTACACCGCCGCCCCCGCCAACGCCGCTTTCGCCGTCCACGGCACCCGTGGATCACGAAGCAGGTGGTACACCAGCTTCGCAATGCGCGGGATGAGCTGCACGACGTTCGGCTTCTTCGGCTGTTCGATTCCCGGAGGCGTTTCGCTCACGTTCCATCTTTCGCCGGGGCAGCGTTCAGACTCTCCTCCGCATCCGTATCCACCTTCCTCAGCTCCGTCGCCACGTCCTCTCTACCCCGTTCCGCCGCCACCGTGGCGCGGGATTTGATGCGAAGCACCTGGTTCTCGGTCACCAGCGCGTTGAGTTGTTGCTGTTCGTCGACCGGCAGCACCGGCTCGCCGATGATGCGGTGCGTGCTGTCGCCGAACTCGCCGTTGCCCTGCATCTCCAGAATCCGCAGCGCCATCCGGTTCGTCCGCTCCAGCGCGGCGAAGTAGTTGCCCCGCATCTCGTTCACTTTGCGGATCAGCTCGATCAGGTGCAGCGAGGTCGAGTAACCGCTGATGTCCTGACGATCGCGCAGTCCGGATAGCGTCAGCTCCGGCGTGTTCCGCTCGATCGCCGCTTCAATGCGGTCCAGGAAGGCGAGCACATCGGGGATGTTTCCCTTCCACTCCAGGAACTCGAACTGTCCCTCGGGGTTCGGCACCCACCAGACCGTCGCCACCGGCCGGCCCGCCTCGTCCACCGTCTGCTTGCGCAGCGATCCCCGGTCCATCCCCCTGCCGATGATCACCGGATCGGCATAGAGCTTGACGATCTCCACCATGAACGATGCGATCTCGTTCACCGCATCGATCGTCGACACCAGGTTGTGGAACGAGGACAGCCCGAACTCCTCGCCGATGTCGAGATTCCGGATGTGCACGATGGGGATGAACCCCAGCGGGTTCGGGTACGTCGCCGCCACTCGCTCCGGGTCCCGCTCATCGTAGATCAGCACCTCGGCCGGCGTGATCACCTCCTTGTGGATATCGCGCCCATGCACGTACTCGATCTTGCACGCCACCATGCGCTTGCGGTCATGCGGATCGTACCGCGGCGACACCGCGTCCGGCGGCAGCACGTTGATGCGCACCGGCGCCTCCGCCTCCGGCTCGGGGTTCATCTCCCACGGCCGATTGTCCACCACCTTGATGAACGCATCTCCGCAGCACGCGCCGTAGCGGGCGAGCAGGTATTTCTCTTGCTGGAAGTCGCTCCACTGCCAGAGCCGGTTGATCGCCTGCTCGACATCCGGCTCGGCCTGCACCTGCAGCCGCTCGCCCATGGCGAATCGCGCGTCGGTGTCCACGATCTTCGTCACCTGGTTGAAAATCGAGCGCATCTTCGCGTACAGCCCCGGCCGCGGCTCGTTATACGGCACGTTCTGGTAATAGCGCCAGTTGCGCCGATAGCGCATCATGCGCGTGTAGTCCGTTTCACGAAGCGACAGAATCGCCTGTTCGACTGGGTTGGTCTGAAGCATCGGTTTCCTCGCATCCTGCTGATCATGGGCGTCGGGGTCGGCCAAAGCCTGAGCCGGCCCGTCACTGGGCCGGCTCAGGGAGTCGCGGTCTGGATTCCCCGACGCGCTAGTCAGTTTGTTGGGTTGAGAACACCCTCAGCCGGCCTGCAATCTCGTCCGGGTCGATCGGGTCGAACCCAGCGGCCCTGTCACCGGCGATGGCAAGGGCCAGTGCTACATATTCGTCCCGCGGAAGGCTGATGGATATGCCATTGTACTCCAGGAACAGGATCGCGGCCTCCATACCTGTACGCTTGTTGCCATCCAGGAAGACGTGTCCGCATATGATGCCGCGCGCCAACACTGCGGCCTTCAGGAACAGGTCCGGATAGACATCAGCCCCACCAAACGTCTGGTGGGGTTGAGCTGCAGCGGCATCCAACTGCTCAGGCTTCAGAATAAGTGGCTCGAACCTCTGCTCTGTCAGCGAGAAACGGGCCGCGATCTCCTGGTGCACTGTACAGATATCGGCCGCGGTGAGGTAGATCACGCTGCCATCAGTGATCGGCAAGTTCGCGCAGCGCCTCCCAGTTGCGGGCTATAGATTGACGTGCGCGGCCAACCAGTCCTTTCTCGGAACTGATGGGTTGGCTGCCAGGGGCTCCCAGGGATTCTCCGCCAAGTACTACCTGCTGACGGTAATACTCAACGGTGGTCTTCAGAATCTCCAAGCCGCTGAAACTCGTTGTGTTTTCTCGATTCAGCAGCACTGACATGGCTTACCTCCTCTCAGATGGGCCGGACCTCGAGCTTCGGTTGCTGCACCCACTCGAAGCCGCCTCCCCTGCTTATCACCGCTAGCCGAATTGGGCCCCCGCACACTGGGGCACCCACATGGAAACGAGCCCAGTTGATGCTGAGACTCAGCACGAACTTGGTCAGATTCACGGCCTCTTGGAGGGGCATGGCCTCATATGGGATCTGCCACTCGGATTGGCCGACCAGTCGGTTAAACTCTTGCTTCTCATCTTCCCCCAACTGGACGTTGTGCTTCTTCACCAGGTAGTCAATCGCGCTGGCCAGAGCGGGTTCGAACCCCTTCACGAATCTGGTCACCGGGCTGACGAAGCCCCACCACGAGACACCAAACTGCCCGGGAGCCTTGTACTGCTGGACCATGTCGCCCTGCGCAGGCCTCGGTATCTGTGTGTTCCATACTTCCGGAGAATCGCAGTCGGGCGAATACCCCGCCACGGCGACGCCTAGCATCGGCCGCTCCTGGGCCGGGATCTTTTCCAAGGGAAGACCCCTCTGCTGCTCAACGCGAGGGCGAACTTCTTCCTCATATCTGGCTTCGAGCCAGTCATGGAGCTCCTGGCAGGCTTCTTTGATCTGGAGTTTGGCTAGCTGGCCGCCTTTCCTGTCGCAGAAGTCGCGAACGTACGCCTCAACTGTGCGCGTGCCGATGAGGCCGAGTCCGTAGGTCGCGGCGGCCGCGTAACACTCCTCGAGTCCCGTGCCACCATGACGCAGCGCAAAGACCTTTTCGGCGTCCTCGAAAACTTTGAAGACGCCGTGTGGTCCCGCAACCGTTATCGCCGAGTCTGCCCCGATCACGACCCCATCAGGTACGTTGCATACGACTGCGATGCTCATCCGGCCGCTC
>JBEKKD010000103.1:0-11616 GCA_050010895.1 Armatimonadota bacterium | reverse complement strand
GTGGCCGGGGGCCGTCGAACAGAGCCCTTTGTCACAGATGGGTTCGGTGGTTCGAACACCCAGGAGGCAGGCTGAGGTGTCACACGAAGTGCCCCTCTACGGGCTACCTGGTGCGTCCTGGGGCAAGATAGGGAGGTGGGATGGGTGAAGACCCATCTTGGGCACTGAAGGCGCTGTTCTAGCCCACTCCCACACTGCTCCGTGCGGGCCCTCACACCCGGACTGATGGGGCTACGTTGGTACGGCCACTTCCCCAGCCGTCCGCATCTTCCGTGTCGCCATGAACTGCTCGAACCGCCGGAGCGCAGCATCGACGACTGATGGAATCTTGTTCGCGGCCAGCGGCTTCACCACGCAGTCCATGGCGCCGGCCTCGGTTGCCGCGTCGCCGAGGTGTCTGTTCCCAGTGACGATCACGACGCAGGTGGGACAGGCCGCCATGATCTGGCGGGTCGCCTCTAGGCCGTCCATTTCCGGCATCTGGACGTCCATAAAGACGACATCGGGGCCGTGCGTGCGGCAGAGCTCAACAGCACCAACTCCGGTGGGCGCGGTGTCGATCACTTCGTACCCACAGGACTCAACCTGACTACGCAATTGCAGCGCTATCAGGAACTCGTCATCTGCGATCACTGTTCTCAGTGGCATCTCACTCCAAGCGTACAGGCTCCGCCCCAATCGCGGTGTGGATACTATGCAACCTGGTCAGGATCATGGCGCGGTGGTCGCACAGGCCGCGCTGCTCCGGCGCTGCCCAGCCGCGTGAGGCCACCGGTCCCATGTCCTGGTGCATGGCAATGGCATCAACTGGCCCACCAAGCCCTGCACCAGGCTGAGGCCCATGCCCCGCTGCTTGCTGGGGTCGAGACCAGCCGGTACCGGGTTGCCAGAATTCCACACCGACAGCTCCAGCTTGCCGGCCTCCCGCGCCAGTCGCACCGCCACCTCCAGCTGGCCTTCCGAGCCAGGGGCGCCGTGTTTGATGGCGTTGGTCATGAGCTCGTTGACGACCAGGCACAGGGCGGTCGCGGTCTTGGCGGGGCAGGCGATCTCACCGCCCTCAACGGACACCGCCACATTCTCCCTCGGGAACACGCTCTGAATGCTGTCCGCGATCTTTCGCAGGGCGCCCAGCAACTCGATCTCGGCGCCGAGAGTGGCCACCAGCTGCTCGTGCACGTTGGCAAAGGCATAGAGGCGGGCGATGGTATCCTGGAGCATACCCACCACCTGGGGGTCAGACTGGCCCGCGACCTGCATCTGCAGGAGACCGGCAGCCGTCGCCAGGTTGTTCTTCACCCGGTGGCTGATCTCTACGTTCAGCGTCTCCGCCAGCTCGGCGCGTGCTCGTTCCTGTTGGGCCAGCGCCCGCTCGGCCTGCTGCCGCGCCAGCTGCGCACGATCAAGTGACTCGCCGATGGCCTGCGCCACCCGGGACACTACGATGCCCGCCGTCAGTGCCGACGCCGTTCCCAACATCGACGCCAGCAGCGCGTGATTGAGGTGACCCAGGGCGTCGGCCTGATCGTGCACGATGAAGCTGGCTATAACAACGAAGACGGTGAGAGGGACGAAGGTTCGCAGCAGCCGGGCGCGAGCGGAGACGCCAGCCAATGCCCGCAGGGGCCAGTGGCTCGGACCGGCGGTGGCCACTGCCCCGATGCTGAGCAGCAGACTGCCCAGGGCAGCGGTGGCCGCGATGGGGATGGCCCGGCTACCGTAGAGCAGTGGCGTTCGGTAGGCATAGCCCAGTACGAACACGGAAGCGGCCGAGCCAGACGCGAGGCCGAGAATGCCCGCTGCGCTGCCCAGGCTCCGGTGGCTCTCTCCCGCGGCTGGCTGGAGCAAGAGCACCAGCATCGCCGCCCCAACCAGAAACAGCAGTGCACCCGCTACGGGCGACATGGTCTCGAACGGGATCGAGAGCGACTGAGCGAGATACCCAGTGAGCGCGTCCTCACGGTTCAGATCGGCGCCGACAAAGAACCCGATGATTTCCAGCAGGCCGAAGAGGGAGATCAATGCTGCCACGACCGCGGCAAGTGTCCGTTCGACGCTTCCCCGGCGCCCACGGGCCTGCCGGAGCAGGATGACACCAAGGATGACGAGCGCGACCGCCACGCTCGGGGCGATCGCCTTGTACTGCGGAAGGATGCGCGTGAGCCGGGGCAGCCTGAGGCCCCAGCCCGCCAGTCCAGCGATGCCGAGTAACACCGCCCCGGCAGCGCTGAGTGACGCCACACGCTCTGCAGGGCTGAGCCCTTTCGATCCCACAACCATGCCCACTCGGTCGGCGCACATATAGTCAGGCCCGGACCGCAGCACCGACGGAGGCCGTGCGGTCGTCGGTGTCCGGGCACATGGCTATCTTCGCCTGTTAGGTCCTCGTCCCCTTCACTCGAGGTCGCCCACCGGCGGCTGGTCGGCCCATGACCGAATCGGGCTGGCGCACGGACGCCTGCCGTCATCGGTCCGATATACATGGGCGACCGCGCGACGGCCCTCCGGACGGTAACTCCAAGCCGAGAGGGTAGCCGGAGGCAGAGGATGACAGGGGCTCGCCACCGGCCATATCTCGCCGGACGAGCGGCTATTCAGTGCTAGCGCGCCACACCATCCGGGCGACAGGCGACGCGGATGCTCGATCCTTCCGATCTCCCGCTCTCGGCATCATGACATGGACGTCCTGTGCCACTTCCCGCCTGTGGGATCACCTGCTCCGAAGCAAGTTACGATGTACTCCGACACGACAGGACCCGACGTGCGCAGGTGTAAGCTGCAGGCCAGAACGCGTGCGAATTGGAGCCAGTGCCATGGCTGAGCGGTCACCGATCCAGGAACTCCGCGAAGAACACCGGAGGCTGGTGAAGGATGCTGAGGATCTGCAGACGACGATAGGGGGGCTGTCCACTAACCCCGACGCTGCGCAGGAAGCGACAAACGGTCACCTGCGGGCCCGAACAGAGCAGTTCCGCGATGATCTGCTCGCTCACTTCCGCCGAGAGGAGGAATGCCTGTTCCCAGACGTGCGCCGAGCGGCATCGGAGGGCGCGCAGCGAGTGGACATCCTGGGGGAGTTCTTTTCGGCAGAGTCCGAAGATGATGTAAGCGCGCACACAGGTCTCGCTGCGCGCATGGACGACGTAACAGCAGATTTGGCGAGCATTGAGCAGACTGGTCGCGTGGACGATTCGTCGTCTGCGCGTCTGCGCATGCTGATGGATCTGGTTCGCGGCTTGCTGGAGCGCCACGCACAGAAGGAGGACGCGCTCATCTATCCCATGATCGAGCGCGTCCTGAGTCCTGAGCAGATGGAACAGGTGGGCCAGCGTCTCTGGCCCACGAGCAAAGGAGCCGACCTCACCGAATCCGACGGAGCGAAGGCAGGACCCGCCGCCGGCCCGCCCGCACAGCAGGATGGGGATCTGAAGGGGTTGGGCGCCGACAAGGGCTGAGCCCGTCGAGACCGGGGTACCCGAGATGTCCCGTTCAGGTCCAGACCGCCTCGGTCATGAGGGCCACCCCGCGTTCTCCATCTCGCCCTTGAGTAAGCGGCAAGTCATCTACAGGCCCGGTAGGAGGAACCCACGGGTATCTGAGTTGTCAGGCCCGGAGGCCGGGTGGAACTGCCGCGTCCCTGCGCAGTTGATGCGGTGCTCGGCGGCCTTCCTGTGACGGCATAACGCGCCGTATCTCCGGCGCTGCTCGCCTCCCCCCTCGGCGGACGGCATCTTCTTGGCAAGGAGCACTGCGGCTGCTTCGTGGGTAACCGCCCGCCCCCCGAAACGAGCGACCGCCCCGGTATTGGGGCGGTCGTCGTGTTTCACCCTGATCGAGTTGTTCGTGCTGATCGCCTGAACAGGATAGGGTGAGCGTGCGGGGCCGACAAGTACCCGGCCGGGATCTTTGTGAACACTAACAGACAAGCTCCGGGCTCTCGATCGCGCACGTTCCCCGGCCCAGGCGGCGATGTCGCTCGGACTCGGCCTGAACACTCCGTCTCGACGACTTTTGGTGAGGAGGCAGATCGGGGATTGGCTGGGCGGGGCTCCCGACGCTGCCGCCCTGGCGCGATTGCCATCGCGATCCGCGACGGAACCCCGTTCACTGACTCCAGACTGGGGGGTAGGCAAGTTCGTACAAGAACAGGGCCACGCAAGAAGGAACTCACGACCGCAGGATGTATCCCTAGGCGGTACCGGTACCTACCCCATAAGCGCGGCCCCGAGCTTCCCCCTCAGCGCGGGGCCGCGTTCTGTCTCTGAGCCCGCTGCGTCGCCATCGCCGCGCGGCCATCTCAGCGGCAGTGTCGCTCTTCCGGGGGCGAAGAGTGCTCTCCGAGCAACCAGATGCGGATGTCGAGAACCCGTGATGCCGCCTACGGAGCGCTCTCGGGCACGGATGGGTTTCTGCACACCACGCCCGCGTCCGCTCGATCCGGAAGGCGCGGCCTAGATCAGTATTGGTTCACACAGATTCGCCGCTTCTATTGCAGCACGCCCACAGATATGACACACGTACCTCGCCCCTTTGGACAGGTGAGCGACTCGGCCAATCTGCCGCCTGGCGACAAGATCGCAGAGGTGATTCTCATGTCCTATGTGTCGCTTCTCGAACCTATGCTCGATCACTAGCTTCGCGTGTTCCTTCTTCTCCATGACTACCTCCTCCTATCCGTCGGCAGCATCTCCACTCCGGTGGTGGGACCAGCACTGTGCACTCCGCAGATACTCATCGGCGCCGCTGACTGGCTCCAGAGGGCTCATTCGGCTCTGGCGTAGCAGCTCCCTGTCGTCGATAGAAGCAACCCAGCGGTTCCTGCAAGGCGCTTGGTAACCGGCCTGCCGAACCTCACGTACCTCCGATTCCAGAACTCCGCCGGCGAGGCGAACTGCACGGCAGTGACGCGACCACGGTCGACAGCCCATCGTAGACAGGAACGCCGCGGATCGGAATGGGCATCTCACCCATCGTGTGTAGGTGACCACCCCAGCAGCGACCCCCAGCCGTGGTGGTAGCCGGAGTCGGGGGTGGCCCGTGATGCCGGACTCACCGGCGAAGCCGGTACCCAACCTGGCCGTCAGTCAACGTCATTGCCGCCATCTTCTGCGTGCCGCGTCTGCCACTCCTCGTCCGCCGCCGCGTGCTCCATGAAGGACGAGGTGACGTTGATCGTGCGCACTAGCCCGGACGAACTGCGGAGTGTCACCACTCAGTTTGTCGCCTGGTACAACTCGGCGCGCTACCACGAGGCGCTCAAGAACGTCACCCCCGACGATGTCTGGTTTGGTCACAGGGAGGGGATTCTGGACCGGCGAAAGACGCTGCAGACCCGCACGCTCATCGTCCGCCGGGAGCACTAGCGAAAGGTGGTCGGATCGTGCAAAGATACAAGGACAGAAAGGCTGCGGGTGTAGCTTCCCTCACCCCCTGTTCTGTCCCAGACACGCTGACGGCGGACATTGTTAGGTGAACAAAGGAGGAGGCATCGATGCGCACAGGAGTGGGTGCGTGGATTGATCATCGGAAGGCAATCGTCGTAGCTATCACGGATGAAGGGGAAGAAACACGCCTAGTCCTATCGAAAGTTGAAAAGCAGCTCCGTCGTTCCGGCGATTCACCTTTGAAGGGCCCCTATGAAGCCCGGCAAGTACCGGCAGCTGATAGCCGCCAGAAAGCATTCACCGGACATCTCAATATGTACTACGATGCAGTCATTGCGTGCATGCGCGATGCAGAAGCCATTTTGATATTTGGGCCTGGAGAGGCAAAAGGCGAACTTAAGAAGCGGCTTGAGAGAGCCAACCTCGGTGGAAACATCGTTGGTATGGAAACCGTTGATAAGATGACGGACCGTCAAATTGCGGCCAAAGTTCGTCAGTGCTTTCCGACTCGAACCAACGAAAAGACAAAGATGCAACCAGCTGGCAAAGTGCGGAGCGGACGCGGCCAGACGCGGCACTGAGCCTCGGCCATCGTCTTCAGCCACTGGCTGGGGTAGTAGACGTTGGTGGTCATGCCGGGGGCGTCGACCGCGGTTGTGATCAGGCCGTCCTTGTCGCGGGTGATGTTGACGTGGGTATCACTCGGGTAGCTCACGGCGGCGTGGCGACGGAACCCCGGCCAGTGACCCCCACCCGACGGGGTAGCCGGAGTCGGGGTGATCGGGGCGTCGGACACGATGGTTCTGGGGGGTGAACCGGTATCCTTGTGGCAGTGTGAACAGGGCGCTCAGACTCAGTCTACGCGCCTCGCCCGCGACGCCCCTATAGCCGCTGCCCGGGTGCGCAGACGCGCTGCCAGGGCGTTATTGGCGCATCCCCCCTGGAGATGTGCTATCATGCGGCGCGTCAAGGAACAACGAGCGAGACACAGTGAAGCGGTGACGGGGGTGTCGCAGCTGCCTACATATGGGCTGACACCAAGGCGCGCGCCTGGAGGGCAAGGTGCACGAAGAGCAGCGGCCAGGGCGCAAACGGCCCGGCGCGTGGTTGCTGCTCCAAGGAAACCTGCAGGCGGCGCTACAGCCAGCAGGCGAAGAAGTTACGAGTGCAAACGGGCATCCATCGCCGCCCATGTGAGTTCCAGAAGCGCCCGATCCCGTTGGTGCCGCACTCACGAGTTTCCCGACACTACGGTGCCTCGCGTGAAACCGCTCTGGGGTCAAAGGCTGCCCTCGGTCTCCTTCGCCCCGTCTGGCTCTTTGGCATCGAGCATGCGTTTCGTCAATGCTGTGAGCTCAGTGATCTCGAAAGGCTTCGTCAGGTAGAGATCGGCCCCGCTGGTCCATCCGTGTAGCACGTCGACGTCGCTCCTTCGAACCGTGAGCATGATGACAGGTATGGACGCCGTCTCCGGCTTCTCTTTGAGCAGACGCAATGTCTGGAACCCGTCCATCACCGGCATCACCACATCGAGGATGATCAGGTCCGGGCGCTGCGAATCCACCGCCAGCAGGCACTCGGCGCCATTGGCCGCAGCGGTCACCTCGAGTCCTTCTGCCTGGAGGTTGGCGCGGACCAGCTTCACAACGCCTGGATCGTCATCCACTATGAGCACTCGTCCTGCCACAATGAACCCCTCCTGTGCAGGAAACCATCTGGCTTCCAGGATACTCGTGCCACCTCTCTCGTGGTATTCTCGGCACTCGCTGAGATCCCCATTGCGGAAGGCTACCGAGTGGTGGTGCCAGGTGGCGATGGCACACCGCTGACAAGTCTGTTACCTGCCGGTGAGTCCTGGGCATTCTACCATATGGAACCATTCGGCGGCGCCCTCGGATACGGTTCTCTCCGGGGGAGTACGCGTTCTTGCACAGGCAACGCAGGCCCGAATAGGACTCCTAGCCGAGGGGGTAGCCGGAACCGGGGATGCCCGGGGCCGTCGGCCGTGGTACTTCGTCGCATAGGCGACCATCTTTCCACAGGCTTGCACACATACTCACATTTGTACTTGTTGCCCGATGCTCCCAGATGGATTCGTGACTCGCTATCAGTGTGCGCCCGAGTGGGTGTCCTCCTATCCCGGCCGAGCACAGGACGGACATTACGCGACAGCACCTGCCAAGCGATGAAGGAAATCGCTCACGAATGCCCGGATAGAGTGTTTAGAGAGCACGATTCGCGACGCGGCGCAGTGCATCCCCGCGAATGGAGTATGACCTATGTCCGTAAGCCGGAAGGATCGAGATCTCTTGAGGGAGCTCGCCACGCAGGTGGCCCAGGTCGCGACGCTGCCTGTGCAGCAGGAGACTATCTCCCTGTGGAAAGCGTTGAACGGCCTCAAGCCAGTCCGTCCCATGGTCATGATCGACCAGGTGTGCTGGCACGAGATGGAGGCCGGCGAGGAACTCACGCTGCAGACCGAAGACGGCTTCTGCCGTGAGATCGAGACCACGCTTCGCAGGACCCTCTACTCCTGGCGACACATGCGGGTGGATATGGTGGTTGAGCCGGTAGTTGAGATCCCCAAGGTCATCCGCGGCGATGGTTTCGGGATCCGGACGGTCGAGAGAACCGCGGTTACGGATCCGAGAAACGATGTCATCGGTCATGCCTATATCGATCAGCTGGAGACAGAGGACGATCTCCGGAAGATCCGAGAGCCGGAGATCTCCCTCGATGAGAAGGCCACGGCCGAGGTCGAGGAGAAGGCGCAGGAGATCTTCGGCGGCATACTCACCATGCGCATGCAGGGACGGTTTCCGGTATTCGCCCCGTGGGACATAATCGCCACCTGGCGCAGTCCAGGACACGCTCTCCTCGACTTGTTTGACAGGCCGGAGTTGATGCACGAGATCATGTCCCGCCTCACCCAGGTGCATCTTTCCCTACTCGACCAGCTTGAGAAGCAGGGGCTGCTGGGCTCCGGGCAGCGCACCATCCACTGCACTGGCGCCTACACGGACGAGCTTCCCGCTCCCGGCTTCGATCCGGGGCATCCCCGGGCGAAGGATCTCTGGACCTATGGCATGGCCCAGATGTTTTCATCGGTCTCCCCGGCCATGCACCAGGAGTTCTGGCTGGACTACGCCGTCAGGTGGTTCTCCAGATTCGGCCTCGGGTACTACGGGTGCTGCGAGCCGCTGGACAAGAAGGTCGACATCATCCGCAACGTGCCGAACGTCAGGAAGATCTCCATGAGTTCTTGGGTGGATGTCGAGTATGGCGCATCGAAGATCGGCGAGGACTTCGTCTTCTCCCGCAAGCCCAGCCCGGCCTTCCTCGCCAGGGATCCGTGGGACCCGGCGGCGGTGGAGGCGGATCTCCGCGCGACCCTGGACGCCTGTGCCCGCTACGGGTGTCCGGTCGAGCTCATTCTCAAGGACATCAGCACCGTCCGCTACCAGCCACAGAAGCTGTGGGAATGGGCTGATATCGCCATGAAGGTGGTCGGAAGCTAGACGCGCGGCCAGCTGTGCTCCACCCCGCGACCACGTCGTGCCGCCGTCCGTCCTGGTTTCTCCAGGCGCACAAGAGCAGCTTCGGTAGGTGTTGTCACCCGTTTCGGGAGGGCGTATGATTGGGGCCAACCGAACGTCTCACGGAGCTGCGATGCTAGCGTTCCTCGGTAGCCCTCAAGACATTCTCGTCATTCTGGTGCTCGTGCTCTTACTGTTCGGGGCGAAGAAGCTCCCGGAGATGGCCCGCTCTCTGGGCCAGGGGATCAGGGAGTTCCGCAAGTCGACGCACGAGATCACCCGGGACCTCGACGAACCTGAGTCCAATCCCACCCCGAAATCATCCTGATCGCAGAGCACGGGAGGATGGTCGCCAGGCCCTGGAATAACCGACCGTAGCCGGAGCGTGACCGCTGCACAAGGCCGCGTAGCCGACGCCGCGCGCTTCTCAGACGTGAGCGCCGGGGGCCAGCTGGTGCCGGCCCCCCGGTCATTGGAAGCTCTGCGCTTTGCTGCTGCGCCTACTGGCCCGACCGGGCGGCCTCGCCGCGGCGCTGGCCTCCGCGAGTCGGACCCTCCATGCCCCGGCGCTGGGCGGGCCCTCCGCGGCGGCTGCCTGCAGGCAGCGCCTGAGGCTTGTGCTGCCCCCCGGGTCCCGCGGACGGAAGCACTGTGGTGGGCGCCTTCTCTCCAGCCAGTATCTCACCGCCAATAGTCCCGGTGGGTGTCCCGCCCGTCGCGATCTGGTTCGTAAGCTTGATGTTGTAGATCAGCACGACCAGCACGACGACGACCAGGATGATCAGAATCCCCAACAACGTCGGCACCGACTTGCTTATCTCTCGCCTCCTTGAGCGCGAAGTAAGAGCACTTCGAATGCGCTTCAAGACACCTGTCCTCCCCAGAAACCCTATCCGGGCACTTCTGGGCGGTTTCTTCCGCGGCTGAGTCGGTGCTATCCTTGCTCTCGTGAGCACCGTTTCGGCTTGGTGTTCACTATGCCCAACTGGCATTTCCAGGGGACACAGCGGTGACGGCTACACAGTCTCGGGCACGGGAGACCGGGCGGGGCCGTCCCAGACGCCCTCGGCTGCGACACACTCGTTGAACTCATCCACCAGCGAAGTCATGAGTTCCTGGACCGTGAGGATGCGGTCCACCCGCCACGCGTTCGCACCGGCAAAGGCGAACCCGTGCGCCATATCCCCCTGCATCGCCTTTACGAGTGCTCTGGCGATGCAATAGGGAGCGGTCTGAGGGTCGCAGTTCGTGAGACATCTGAACGGGCAGACAAACGGTCTCCTCAGCCCGAGTGCGATATCGTCCGTGAACTGGTTCCGTATCGCTCGACCCGGCAAACCCACCGGGCTGTCGATAATGACGATGTCATCCTTCGAGCTTCTCACATACGCCTGCTTGAACTCGTCGGAAGCATCGCTCTCCACGGTCGCGGCGAAGCGGGTGCCCATCTGAATACCTTGCGCGCCCAGTGAGAACACACGGCGAATGTCGGAGCCCGTGAATATGCCGCCCGCCGCGATCACCGGAATCGACTTCTCGTGGACGGTCTCCATGCGTGCAGTCTCGGCGACGATTGGGGGAAGGAGGACGTCAAGCGAATGTGCGGGGTCCGACAACTGCTCCCTGCGGAACCCCAGATGCCCTCCGGCGAGAGGGCCCTCCACAACTACTGCGTCAGGGACGGTTGCGTAGCGCCTGGACCAAAGCTGGAAGATGATCTGCATCGCCCGAAGCGAGGAGACGATGACCACAAAGCGGGTCGGAACCTCCTTCACTACCCGCGCCACGGAGCTCGGCAACCTGGGGAGTCCTGCTCCCAGCAGCAGGAGGTCGGCCCCGCTCTCCACTGCCGTCTCTATCAGGCCAGCGCTATCGGAAACAGCCAACATCACGTTGACACCGATGACGCCGTCCGATGCTGCTCTGGCGCGGCTGATCTCCTCGCGAAGCACTTCCTGGTTGGCCGACACGAAATCGCGGTCGAGACCTTTGGTGATCGCTCCCAGCCCAACAGACGCGATCACACCTATGCCCTCTGCTCTCGCCACAGCAGCCGCCAGCCCACTCCGGGAGATCCCGACCCCCATCCCCCCCTGGATGATCGGCAGCGCTACCTTGAGTGAGCCTATATGGAGGGAAGGGATCGTCGGCCCGCACTCTCTCAACATCAACTACCATCACCTCTCCGGCCAGCACGTTGGCCGGAGCCATACCTCGCACGAACGCCATCGTGGCCGCCGCCCGACGTGTACCACCATCCGGTAATCCCGAGGCACTGCGCGCAGTCATCGACGATCACTGTCAGCGCCGGCCTGGCGGACAGTTTCGCCCCCTTCCTGCGATGCCCCTGGGCGCGTGATGCATATCCGCGCCCAGCCCAGAGGCCCTGCCACGGCACCCCTCCTGGGTGGCATTGCTTCTACCGTTTCTCGTCTCTCCTCTCCAGATCGCAGACCACCATGCGATGATCCGACGGGCCCGCCCAACGCGCTACCACATTCACCGCGCGCCACTCCTTGCTGACCCACACCTGGTCGATGCGCACCAGCGGCAGCGTGCTCGACCATGTGTTCCCCCAACCCCGCCCGGCCTCCGCGAACGCGTCCCGCAGCCGCGGCCGCAGCAGCGAGAACACCGCGTCTCCGGCCGGTGCATTGAAGTCGCCGCCCAGGATGATCGGGGTGCCGGCTGGCACC
>JBEKKD010000102.1:0-10825 GCA_050010895.1 Armatimonadota bacterium | reverse complement strand
TGCGAGAATCGCTCGACGAGATCTACTCCGTCAGCTATCCCTCAGCGGAGATCAAAGATGCGGTCGAGAGCAAGCTCTTCGGCATCGGCAGCGAGTCCTACGTGGTCGGCAACCATGAGTTCTACCTCGCCTATGCCCTCGCCAACGCGAAAATGCTCTGCCTTGACATGGGGCACTTTCACCCCACCGAGTCCATCGCCGATAAGATCTCCGCGATCCTTCAGTTCGCAGATGAACTCCTGCTCCACCTCAGCCGCGGCGTTCGCTGGGACAGCGATCACGTCACAGTCATGAGCGACGAGGTGCGCGCTGTCATGGACGAAATCGTCCGCGGGCAGGCCCTCAGGCGCGTCCACCTCGCGCTCGATTTCTTCGACGGCAGCATGAACCGCGTGGGCGCCTGGGCCATCGGCGCGCGGGCGACTCTGAGAGCCCTGCTCGCGGCTCTACTCTCGCCGAATCAGGGGCTCAGGGACGCGGAGGAGCGCGGCGACAACTTCGCTCGGCTGGCTCTAATGGAGGAAGCACGCGCCTTGCCTCTCGGCGCGGTGTGGGATCACTACTGTCAGACGCGCGGCATTCCGACTGGGCCGGAAGCGATCAGCGCGGTGCACGCGTATGAAGCCGCTGTCACCAGCAAGCGGTAGCTGCTCTGCTGCCCGGCGGTTGCGTCGGCGCTTCGGTCCCGACGCCCCACATGGCCTTCGCCCCTACGCGCGAACCTTCTCGCGCGCCGTCGTGGCGATGACGGTTGGGGCGGTCGCGTAGGCTGACAGATCCTCGGCCGATGGCTGCTGATCCCCAAGCGCGTGGGAGAGCTGCACGGGCGTGATCAGCCGCATCTCCACCAGTATCTGGCCGATCGGCCGCCCGTCGCGATGATGCCGCGCCAGCGCCTCGCCCAGTTGCCCCTCCGTGATCAGCCCCTTCTTCACCAGCACCTGCCCCAGCGGCAGCGCCGAGACTATCTTCGGTCGCTGGTCGCGAGCGTACAGGCTGGACAGGATCAGCAGCGCTCCGCACAGCAGCGTCATCGTTCCTGCCCACCACCAGCCCGGGCCGCTTACCGTCCAGGCATGGCCGAACACAGCTCCGGCGACGGCCGCGAGGACCATGCCAAAGCCCATACGATTCCATCTGACTGTTGACTGCTGCTCTCTTGCCATCACGCCCCCGCTTGCCTCCAGGCCGTGCGCCCGCGCATTCTCCGGAGTCCCGCGCGCGGAAGTCGAGAATCGGAGGCTCTCATCTTGTGATTCCATATTCGCGGCGCTTGTCAACGAGGGGGCATCCGTTCGCCGCCCTGACGCGCCATGGGCGCCCATACGGGCGCCCATGATTGTGCGGCCACTCTTGCGAAGACCTAGTCGCGCTTGTCGTGCCCTGTGCCTTTCCCCTTGCTGCCCTTCCCTTTTCCCTTCTTATCCTTCGCGTCGATGAGCGCGGTGCAGCCCCCCGCCCTACGGGTGCTCCAACCCCAGGAAACGCAACAGAGCCGTCTGCAGCAGTGACATGCAGGCCGTTCCGGCGAGCAGCGCGAGGAAGAAGGGCAGGGCGCGCCGATGCGCTCGCAGGCCCCCGTAGCGAAGCAGCAGCACCTTGAACACCCAGGTGATGAAGATTGCCGGCAGCATGCTGTCGATCGTCCAACTGAACGCGAGCGGGAATGCCAGCGGGTGGAGCGGCCACAGCGGGGAACGCAGCTTCACGTACATCAGCGCGATCGTGATCAGGAAACCGATCCCGATGCTCTCGACGCCGCTCCAGTTCGGGCCCCCGGGACCGCGCAGCCAGTCGTCGAGCTTGTCTGTCGCCTGCCGGCAGACCTGAGTCATGTCGGGATCGGACTTCGAGCCCAGCCCGTAGTGATACCCGATATGCAGATTCGCCCAGAAGTACGACACCATCATCAGTGGGATCACCGCCACCAGTATCCAGGCCATGCGGGATGGATTGGCGTTCACCCGATCGGCCATCCGCAGCGCTTCCAACTGCGCGGGCGCGGGCTCGGTGTCCTGCTCGTACATGAATGGGCGCAGCATTGCGATCAGCCCGAGCCCGCCGGGGCCGATGGCGCGAGTGCCCGGGAACTGGGTGAGAACGAACTCCGGCATCGTTCCGTACATCCAGTGGCTTGGCGGCCCGAGCTGAGCGCGCAGCCGCACCATCACCATCACCATGACGAAGAACAGCACCAGGAACGCGGCGATGATTGGGGCGCCCATGCCGCTGCGAGAGAAGAACCACCACAGAAATGCGATACCGCCGATCGCACCGAACGCGGCCGTGCGGTAGCCGAAGGCTTCCCCGCCATCCTCGATGCGAGAAGAGAGCCCGAAGGCCTTCCGTATCACCTGCTCCAGATAGTGCCGGTCGAGCCATACCACGGATGCCATCAGCGCGAGGTATCCGCCGATCACCTGCTGATTGCCATATGGGAATCCGTCCCAGGCGCTGGTCAGCCATCCCGTCATGCGGAAGAAGATGTACTCGGCTTTCCAGAGCAGGTTGAACACGATCAGCGAGAACGTCAGATCCACCGGCATGAGGTATGAGAGCCCTAGCTGCCATGGACCCCACGCCAGCGAGGTCGTCCGGATCGCGTCCCACGGCCGGTTGTTTGAGAGGAACGTGCTGATGTCCAGGTACGTCGGGATCGTCGGCACCGTGGGAACGAGGAAATTCAGCAGATCGAGAAGCCCCATCCCTACCGAGACCGCGATCCCGATCCAGAACACCGGGTTGTGGAAGATCCGCTCCCCCGGCTCCGTCAGTTGAACCGGAAGCATGGTCATCGGAAACGGCAGTTTCTCCTCGTCCACCCAGCGCCGCCGCACGATCACGCTGAGGCACATCGTCACCCACAGCGTTACAGTCAGCCACGCCGTCCACCAGAAGATCGGCTGCGCCCAGGCCAGCAGCACGTCCCATCGGTACGGGCTGCTGCTGCCCAGGAAGAAGCCCTGGAGCGCGTCTCGATCCATCACCGTCATCCCCGGCGGAAGGTAGGGCCACATGATCTCCGCCCACCGGTTCGCCGGCCCCGCCAGCCAGACCGGGTAGGCGATGCTCGGTGCCAGATTGCCGCCCCAGTTCCACACTCCCCCGGTGATGCCGGCGCTGATCGCGAGGGCCACGTAAATGGTGATGAGTTCGCCCGGAGAGAGCGTCCATGAGGGTCGAACGCGCCGCAGCAGCAGGTTCAGCGCGATCAGCCCGCAGAGAACGGCCACCGCCGGGCCGTTGATCGCATCCATCGGCCCGGTCCCACCGACCCGCCAGTTCCCCCACACCATGAAGAACACCACGCTCGGCACCAGGACCAAGATCGCGAGAGCCGCGCGGAATCTGATTGCCGCGCCCTGGCGGGTTGCGGTCGTCTGTGGCTGGGCTTCGGTAGAGGAGGCTTCAGTCATGCGTTCAGTCGATCTGCCACTGCGGTTCGGGCCATTGCTGTGCTTTTCGGGAATGACAACAGCGGTTCCTTGGCGTATCATTGGGGGAAGAATATCATTGGCCGTGATGGATGGACCTGGGTGAGGCGAGTCGATGCCGAACGAACCTGTACCTCTCGTAACTGAACTCAATCTCTACGTGGATGACCACGCGCTCGAGCTCGTGCCGCGGCGTGAGGCGATGCGCCTACAAGTGCTGCCTATGCAGGTGACTGGCAACGCTCTCGTCGTCGCCATGGTCAACCCCACCGATCTACTGAAGCTCGACGAGCTGCGGCGGCTGACCGGCAAGGAGATCCGGCCTGCCCGCGCCGATCTCCGGGTCATAGACCGCGGGATCCAGCGCTTCTACGGCGAGCGCGACGACCTCGAGACCGGCGCCGGACTGGTCGAGCCGGGCCTGGTGGTCGAGGCCGATGCTCGCACGGGCGTGTCACTGCGTGGTGAGGACGCTCCCGCGGTGGCGCTGGTGAACGAGCTTCTGGAGGCCGCCATCATGTCCCGAGCCAGCGACTGCCACCTCGAGGCCGGCCCCACCAAGTTCCAGGTCCGCCTGCGCGTCGACGGCGTGCTCTTCGATCATCAGAGCTATCCGATGGAGCTGCACGCCGCCGTCCTCTCCCGCGCGAAGATCATGGCCGGCATGGACATCGGCGATCACCGCCTGCCCCAGGATGGCCGCTTCGACGCCCGCCTCCGCGGCAAGGTGTTCGATATCCGCGCCTCAGTCGTGCCCGGCATCTTCGGCGAGACCGCCGTGCTGCGCTTCCTGCCGAAGAGCTCAACCGGCCTCAAGCTCACCGAGTTGGGATTCTCTCAGGATCAGCTCCAGGTGATGGAGGACATCGTCCATCGGCCGCACGGCATGATCTTCGCCACCGGGCCTACCGGGTCGGGCAAGACCACCACCCTCTATGCCATCCTCAGCCGGCTCGATCGCGTCGGCCGCAATGTCGTCACTGTCGAGGACCCGGTCGAATACCAGTTGACTCGCGCCACGCAGATCCAGGTCCATCCAAAGATCGGCCTGGACTTCGCCGCGGGGCTGCGCGCGCTGCTCCGCCAGGACCCCGATGTCATCATGGTGGGCGAGATTCGCGATGACGAGACCCTGCGAATGGCGATCCAGTCGGCACTGACGGGCCACCTCGTTCTGACTACCGTGCACTGCAACGATGCCGCCAGCGGCTCCCATCGCCTGATAGACATGGGGGCTGAACCGTTCCTCGTCGCATCCTCCGCCACCGCCTTTCTCTCCCAGCGACTCCTGCGGAAGATCTGCGAGTACTGCAAAGACAAAGACCCCGGTCCATCGTCGGAAGTCCTGAGCGACCTCGACATCGAGCCGGGCGCCACCTTCTACCGCGGGCGGGGCTGCGATCAATGCCGTGGTACCGGCTACTTCGGGCGCACCAGCGTGTTCGAGATCATGATGGTGGACGAAGTCATCTCCTCCGCCATCATTCGCCGTGAATCAGCCGGCGAAATCCGCCGCCTCGCCCGCAGCTTGGGTATGCGCGGCCTTCGCGATGACGCCATCCGGAAAGCCACGGAAGGCGTCACCACCCTCGAAGAAGTCGTCCGCGCCGTCTGGGTCGAAGAGGCGTAACCACTCGTCGCTTCGGTAGCTTGCTGCCGAAGCCGCGTGCCGTAGCGTTGGGGAGGGACTTGTCCCTGCCCCGCCCACCGTAGGCGGGCCGTCCTTCATCTGCGTCAGTTCGCGTCCATCTGCGTCTCGGCCCAGGTTCGCCTACCCGCTTCGCCTCTGCCCCGCCCGGCTCGCCACCTCCGCCGAAATCGGCTCGACCGTCACCCCGGTGTAGTAGTGCGTCAGTATCTCTGCGGCCGTCCGTCCCGCCTTCGCCATCGCATTTGCCCCCCACTGGCACAGCCCCACGCCGTGCCCGCTGCCCCGCCCCGCGAACACGAATGAGTCTCCATTCGGCGCTGCCGTGAAGTCCGCGCTCGGCAGCGTCGTCGCCCCCAGCGCGCGGTTCACCGAATCCCGCAGCACTCCCCCGCGAATCGTCACATCGCCCTGCGATCCGCGAATCGTATATTCCTGCGGGCGGCCGTTCGCATCGGTCGAAGCCGGCTCGATCGTCGTGATCGGCGCAGCGACCTTGAACTGCACCAGCGCCGCCGCCAGCTTCGACTGCAGGATCTGGCGAGTCCACACGTTCCGCGGCGACTGATCGCAGAGCGTCCCGTGCTCGTCGGCATCCCGGACCGGGCGCAGATAGGGCAGCGGATCGCTGCCCTGCCATGCCGTCTCGTTGCCTGCAGTGCGCCCGCCGCACGAGTCGCAGTAGACCGCTTGGATCAGTTTGTGCTCGTATGTGAGCACGAGACCCGCGGTGTCGCGCACCGCCGCGTCCGTAGCCGGCCGCTCCCCCGCCACGCCCAGGTACACCTGGCAATGGGGCCCATCGCAGAGATCGAATCCTTCCGCGCCGTGCTTCTGCCCCGACATGATCGCGTACGTCCGGGCGGCGATCGCCTGCGCCCTCAGCGCCTCGCGTGAGAAGCTGCTCGGGATCTCTGATGGCAGCACGCCGCGGAGGTAATCCTCCAGCGCGATTCGATCGATCAATGCGAGGTGGCCGTCCCGCACCGACATCTCTATCGTGCCGCGGTACGCCCGCGGCTTGCTTCCATCCGGTCTGATCTCAATCGGGGACGATGAGGTGAACACGTACTGCGCGGACTTGCCCTGACCATGCGGCCGCTCGCACGAGACCAGGACCTTCTCATCATCGACGACCACCTTGACCGCCGCCCCCGGCGGCAGCTCTGCCAACTGGCGCCCGCTCTCGTCCGAAAGGGCGATCGGCGCGTGGCCGGTAACAGTACAGGCGGTCAGCCCTCTTCCGGAGAAGATACCGATTGCAAGTGTGGGGTTGAGGTTCGCCGTCCCGGCCTCGGCCCGAAAGACGGCTGCGGTGGTCAGAATCAGCAGGAACAAGGCATGACGCATGGCAACACGTGGACACTCAGGTGGTAGAGTTCGGTAATGGCCAATACCATAGTGGTGTCCATTCCTACCATGAGATCCCTCACAGCCCGTCCCTGGGAGTGGCTCGGCCCTTCGCGCCGCCCTGCCCGTTCCGTCGGCACTTCAGTGTGGACGCTCCTTCGCCACCCGCTATTCCCGCCGCCTCTTCGACTCCTCCCCTCTTCGATTTTTCGATTATGACCGAACACTACTTCACAAAGCACCCATCCTCACGCGGCGGCCGCATGACTTTCACGGTCGCCCTGAGAGGTCACGAACTCCGCCTCACCACCGAGGCCGGCATCTTCTCCCGCTCTCGCGTCGATCCGGGCACGCGCCTGCTCATTCAGCACATGGAGATCGCGCCTGCGGACGCCGTTCTCGACCTCGGGTGCGGCTATGGTGTTGTCGGAGTCGTCGCCGCAAAGCTCGCACCCCAGGGCCGCGTCACGCTGGTTGACATCAACGAGCGCGCCGTTGCCCTTGCCGCCGAGAATCTGCGAGCGAACGACATCGACAATGCCGAGGCCGTTCAGGGAGACGCGTTCGCCCAGGTGGCGAATCGCCGCTTCGATGTCATCGCCCTCAATCCGCCCATCCGCGCCGGCAACGCCGTCGTGCACGCTCTCATCGAACGGGCCAGAGATCACCTCGAACCCGGCGGCCGCTTCTACCTCGTCGGCCGCACCCAGCAAGGAGTGGTTCGCCTGGCGGCGAAAATAGCGGAGGTCTTCGGTGATGTGCACGAGGTGGCCAAAGGCGGCGGCTACCGCGTGTACCTGGCCACGATCGGCTGACGTTCCCGGTCGCTGATGATCCGTCCGCTGCTCTGAGCTTGCTGGCGAAGCCGCCGTGCCTCAACTCGGAAGAAAGGACTCTCATGCGCAAAGAATCCCTGACGTTCCTTCAGGACCTTGTCAACGCCCCCAGTCCATCCGGCTTCGAGCAACCCGCGCAATCGGTCGTGCGGGGATACATGTCGAAGCTCGCAGATGACGTCCGCACGGATGTCATGGGCAATGTCATCGCCGCGCTCAACCCCGACGGCCATCCCCGCGTCATGCTGGCCGGTCACTGCGATGAGATCGGCTTCATGGTCACGCATATCACCGACGAAGGCTTCATCAACTTCTCCTCTATCGGCGGCGTGGATGCTCACCTGGTGCCGGGCCAGAAGGTCTACATCCACGGCGCCAAGGGCCCGGTCCTCGGCGTCGTGGGTAAGAAGGCGATCCACTTGATGGATCAGGAAGAGCGCGGAAAGGTGCTCCCGCTGCACAAGCAGTGGATCGACATTGGCGCCGGCACCCGCAAGGACGCCGAGAAGCGCGTCGCCATCGGCGACTGCGCCACGTTCGCCAGCACCTTCGAGATGCTCGACGGCGATATCGCCGTTGCCCGCGGCTTCGACGACAAGATGGGCAGCTTCGTCGTTATGGAGGCGCTGCGCCTCACCGCCGAGTCCAAGGTCAGGCCGAAGGCCGCCCTGTTCGCTGTCTCCACAGTGCAGGAGGAGATCGGTCTCCGCGGCGCGCATACCAGCGCGTTTTCCGTCGACCCCGACTGCGCCGTCGCAGTGGACGTGACGCACGGCACCGATTACCCCGATGCTGACAAGAAGCGCTACGGCGAGATCACGCTCGGAAAAGGGCCGGTCCTGCACCGCGGCGCCAACATGAACCCGGAGGTCGCGACCCGACTCTCCGCCGCCGCAAAGAAGGGCCGCATCGGCTGCCAGATGGTCGGCGTCCCCGGCGGAAGCGGCACCGACGCGTGGGCGATCCAGTTGGCTCGGGGCGGAGTCGCCACCGGCCTCGTGAGCGTCCCGCTGCGTTATATGCACACCCCCATCGAGGTGCTGAACCTCAACGATCTCGACGCCGCAGCGCGACTGCTCGCCGCCTTCGTCGCGGATCTCAAACCGGGCACGAACTTCATCCCGACGTAGCGTCCCGACGTACCCGTTGGGTAGGGGCTTGCCCCTGCCACCGCGACTTGTTGCGTCGGTACTTCAGTGCCGGCGCCCCTTATGTGGGTTGGGCAGGAGCGTGTCTCCTGCCCCATCCGGTGTTCCGGGACTTCAGCCCCGGAACCGACCCGAGCGTCGGAGACGAACCAATGAAACACATCGTCGAACGAGCCGTGACACGCGTGCAGTCCCTCGGCGCGAGCTACGCCGATGCCCGCGCCATTCTCTACCGCCATCAGTCCATACACACCAAGAACGGCGCCCCCGACGCGCTCTCGGACCTGACCGAGACCGGCCTCGGCCTGCGTGTCATCGCCGATGGCGCCTGGGGGTTCGCCAGCACCTCCTCGACCGCGCCTGCCGGCATCGACGCGGCGGCCGAACTCGCGGTTCGCATCGCCCGCGCCAGCGCGACCCTCTCGCCGACCCGCGTGGAACTCGCCCCTCAGGAACCGTGTCAGGCGGAGTGGACCTCTGAACTCAAGACAGACCCGTTCGCGGTGCCGCTCGAGCGCAAACTCGGCCTGCTGATCGACGCCAACAAGATCATGCGTGAGGTCGCCGGCGTGCGCGTCGCTACCGGCCATCTGAACCTCGTCCGCGAGGAGAAGTGGTTCGCCAGCAGCGAAGGCGCCTCCATCGTCCAGACTCGTGTCCAGTCCGGCGGCATGATCCAGGCCATGGCGGAGGGCGACGGCGAGATTCAGCGCCGCTCCTACCCCAGCTCCCTCGACGGCGACAACGCCAACCGCGGCTGGGAGTTCGTGGAATCGCTCGACCTGGCCGGAAGCGCGCGCCGCACCGCCGAGGAGGCCGCGGCCCTGCTCGCCGCTGATCCATGCCCGTCGAAAGTGACGACGCTCATCCTCGAAGGCAGCCAGCTCGCGCTGCAAGTCCACGAATCCTGCGGCCATCCCACCGAACTCGACCGCGTCTTCGGCACCGAGCGCAGCTACGCCGGGGCATCATTTCTTACTACCGACAAGCTCGGCACCTTCCGCTATGGGTCACCGCTAGTCAACCTGTACGCCGACGCCACGCTTCCCGGCGGCCTCGGCAGCTTCGCCTATGACGATGAAGGCGTCCCCGCCCAGCGAGTTGATCTCGTGCGCAAGGGCATGTTCTCCGGTTACCTCTCGTCGCGCGAGAGTGCGGCGCGTCTGGGCATGAAGAGCGGAGGCGCGATGCGCGCCAGCGGGTGGAATCGCATCCCCATCATCCGCATGACCAACATCAACCTCGCGCCAGGCGACTCATCTCTGGAGCGGCTCATCAAAGAGACCGACGACGGCATCTACGCCGCCACCACCAAGAGCTGGAGCATCGACGACGTCCGCCTCAACTTCCAGTTCGCAACCGAAGCCGCCTGGGAGATCAAGAACGGCCAGCTCGGGCGCATGTTCCGCAACACCACCTATCAGGGCATCACGCCGGAGTTCTGGGGAAGCTGTGACGGCATCGCCGGCGCGAAGGAATGGCGGCCGTGGGGCCTGCTCTCCTGCGGCAAAGGAGAGCCCGTTCAGGTCATGTGGGTCGGCCACGGAGTCGCCCCGGCACGGTTCAGGAACGTGCGCGTCGGAATATAGGGGTCCGGAGGTGCGCATGGGTACGCCTTTCGGTTCCGCTGCGGATAATGGGCCGGACATCAGCGTCTCTGACGACGGCGACGCGCTGCGGATCACCATCCCGGCGCGGCCCTACCCCCAGACTGTTATCCCTCTGGTTGCGTGGGCGTTGATAGTGCTCCTGTACGCTGCCAGTTGGCTCGCGACACAACGAGATTGGCAGGGACGGTTCCGAGTACACGCATCTACGCTCGGCTGGTTCGCGCCGCTAGCTGCGCTCTTTGTTCGAATGCTGGGCATCATCCTCTGGGAGAGACGCGGCGCCGAGGAGATCACCATCGATGAACGAACGCTGATTATTTGCCGCACCATGCCTTTCTGGCGGCGGACACACGAGTTCGTTCTCGAAGACGTACGGGCTCTTCGCGCCGAGGCCCCGCAGCCCGGCACCATAGTTCTGGGGGGCGGTACCCGGGGCGCTTACAGCTCATTCTTCCTATCCGGCGGGGAGCAGATTGCGTTCGGCTACCACGGCAGGGTCATTCGCTTCGCACCGTGGATTAGCGAAGACGAAGCCCGGCAGATCGTGACCAGGATCGCCGAGCGGTTCCCGCAGGTAGGCAGATCTTTGTGACTGACAGGCCGCCTATTTCTTCAGCGGCATCGTGAGAATGCGATGAACGTCGATATCAAACAGGTTCGCGCTCGCCGCGGACTTCACCACCACAGCGGTATCGGCGCCGTTCCCGGTCCCGGCGCACGAGATCACCTCGACGCCATCCGGCAGCGCGCCCGCGTCGCAGGCCATGCCCACGATCTCCACGCACACCTTCATCCCCTG
>JBEKKD010000101.1:0-10962 GCA_050010895.1 Armatimonadota bacterium | reverse complement strand
GGAGTTCCCTGGCTGAACCGCGGTGACGCGGCCGCATCGAGGCTCACCTCCGGCAGGTGCGCAAGCGGCCAGTCGGGCGGCAGGATGAGACCCGGCAGCTCCCCGCGCTCGAACGCCGTCTGGCACTCCTCCAGCGTGAGCGCATCCGACAGCTCGAAGCGCCCCGCGCGCGTCCGCAGCAGAAAGCTGAGATACGCGCCGCAACCGATAGCCTCCCCGAGGTCGGCCGCGAGCGACCTGATAAACGTCCCAGCGCTGCACACAACGTCCACCAGCGCCCGCGCCCGACTCCCCGGCCAGAAGCCGACGAGGTCGATCGAATCGATGCGGACGGTTTTCGACTTGATCGCCGGCGTCTCGCCGCGGCGGGCCAGCGTATGCAGGCGCTTGCCATCGATCTGCGCCGCGGAATGAGCGGGCGGAGTCTGCTGGACATCGCCGATGAAACGCTCGAGCAAGGTAAGCAACTCCGGGCGTGTGAGCGCGCTGGCGTCGCCCATCGCCGTGATCGAGCCATCGGCGTCGAGCGTGTCGGTGGTGAGGCCGAACGTGATCTCGCCGCGGTAGGCTTTGCTCGCCCCGCTGGTGTAGTCGAGCAGCCGCGTAGCCCGGCCGATGGCGATCGGCAGCACTCCGGCCGCGGCCGGGTCGAGCGTTCCCAGGTGGCCGATCCGCCGCATTCGAAGCCGCGAGCGCAGGAACGTGACGGCGTCGTGAGAGGTCATCCCAGGCGGCTTGAGCAGATTCAGGAAGCCGTCACGCGGCATGGGCCGAACCCGACTGACCGAGCTTCACTTTCAGTTCCGCGAGCACGCGACCGCGCACCTCCTCGGCCCCGCCCGTGCACGTGCAGCCGGCAGCGACCGCGTGGCCGCCCCCGCCGAAACTCTGCGCGGCCGCGCTCACGTCGATGCTGCCGTCGGAACGAAAACTGACACGCACGTCGTCGTTCTCGTTCTGCACGAACAGGAGCGCCACGCGCGGACCGCCGATCGCCCGCAGATGGTCTATGATTCCCTCGGTATCGGCCGACACGGCGCCGGTGGCGGCGAAATCCACGCGAGTAAGCGTCGAGCTGACCACCTGACCGTCCAGATCGGGCGAGAGGCGGGAGAGAGCGACGCCCAGCAGGCGCGTGGCGGCGATGGACCGCTCCGCGTACACCTTGCGAGCGATGACGTTGGGCCTGGCGCCCGCGCGCACCAACTCGCCCGCGACGCCCAACGTCGTAGGAGTGGTGTTGGCGTAGCAGAAACGACCGGTGTCGGTGAGCACGCCGGTGTACAGGCAGGTCGCGATCTGCTCGTCCAGCGGGACGTTCAGGTCGTGGAGAAGGTCGAACACGATCTCCGCGCAGGCCCCGGCCGTGCCGTCGATGATCTGCACGTCGCCGAAAGCGCGGCCGCCGGCGTGATGATCGATATCGATCAGGCACGGCAGCGAGGAGAACGCCGGTTCCAGCGCGCCTACTCGACTGATGCCGTCGCAGTCGACGACGATGCCGAGATCCGCGCGCCAGTCCGGGGGATCGACGGCGATCTGCTCGGAGGTGGGCAGGAACGAGTATGCGGCCGGCAGGGGGTCAGCGCAGAGGCGGGCAACGCGCGTGCCCATCTTCTCCAACGCCAGCGCGAGGCCGAGCATCGAGCCGAGGCCGTCTCCGTCCGGGCGCAGATGCGTGCCGATGAAGACGCCTTCAGTGCTGCGGATCAGCTGGATCGCCCTGTTCCTCGGTTCCCTCACTGCTCTCACGCTCACGGCGGATTTGCTCCAGCAGGTCGAGGGTGCGCGCGCCGCGAGCGAGTGATTCGTCGTTCTCGAACTCGAGGAATGGTATGGGGCGCAGGTGCAGCACCCTCATCAGCTCCGACCGGATGTAGCCGGCCGCGCTCTTCAGCCCGTCGAGCGCCTCATTGACCTTCCGCCGGGTGCCATAGGCGTCGACAGACACGCGCGCTTGCTTGAGATCCGGCGAGACCTGGACGGCGGTGATCGTCACCATCGTCACCCGCGGATCTTTGAGCCTCCGCTGGATGATGGTTGCGATCTCGGAGCGCAGCAGGTTTTGCACGCGCTGGACGCGCTGGGATGGCATCAGACGCTGCTCGCACGCCTACAAGAATTCCAGGTCCCGCTGCAGCACGAGGACGCGCGGCTCGTTCTCGACGAGATTCGCTACCTTGGCCATCATCTCATCCACGAACGGCTGCTCGTTCGCCACACCCACGGCCGCTATGGTCGCGTATCGCGGCGAATCGAGGCGATCCACCTCCGCCGCGCTCACGTTGAAGCGCCCCCGGACGCGATCCAGCAGGCTCTTCACGACGTGCCGCTTATCCTTGAGCGTGATCCCGTTGGTTATCTCAAGCTCGATGGTGAGCGCGGCGATGTGCATCATGGGTGTGCTCTCTCCGCGTCCCGCCGCGTCCCCTCTGGCTGCTGCCGGGGCAGGCGGCCGAAACGCCGGGGCCAGCTAGAGAACGGAGCGCCTGACCTCGCGCTGCTCGACGCACTCGATGACATCCCCCACCCGGAGGTCGCCAAACCCCTGGATCGTGATGCCGCACTCGAACCCCTGCGTCATCTCGGTGACGTCATCTTTCAGATGTCGCAGCGAATCTATCCGGCCCTCGTAGACCATCTTCCCCTGACGCCGCACGCGTGCCAAAGCGCCGCGGAACACGCGGCCCTCGATCACGGAACACCCGGCGATGGTCCCGATCCTGGATGACTTGAACAGCGCCCGGACTTCCGCTCGGCCGACGACCGATTCCTCGGTGGTGGCCTCCAGCATGCCGATCATCGTCAGGCGGACGTCGTCGAGCAGGTCGTAGATCACGTCATAGCGCCGGATCTCGACGCGCTCGTCAGCCGCCAGACGCCGTGCCGGCGCGTCCGCGCCAATCTGGAATCCGACGATCACGGTCGGCTTCGTGGCCGCGGCGAGGCTGACATCTGACTCGGTGACGTCGCCGACGCCGATGTGCAGGAGGCTGATCTTCACTTCGTCGGTCTGCATCTGGAGCAGCGCGTCGCCGATGGCCTCGATGGTGCCTTGGGTATCGCCCTTGAGGATGAGGTTGAGGACCTTTGCTTCACCGGTCGCAAACAGCTGGGATATATCCATCATCGAGCGGGGCCCGACCGCGACCAGACCGGACTCTCGCTTTGCCATGCGCTGCGTTTCGGCGAGGCCGCGCGCCTCACGATCGCTGGTGACGACGCGGAAAACTTCACTCGCATCCGGGACGTCGGACAGCCCGATGATCTGCACCGGCGTGGCGGGCCCCGCCTCGGCGATCCGCTGCCCCCGCTCGTCCACCATCGCTCTCGCTTTGCCCGCGATGGCTCCCATGACGACGCTGTCGCCGGTCTTCAACGTGCCTTCCTGAACGAGCAGGGTCGCGACCGGTCCCCGGCGCCGGTCCATCTCGGCTTCGAGCACCACCCCTTCGGCCGGACCAGTGCTGCGCGCTCGGAACTCGCGAAGGTCCGCCACCAGCAGGATCATCTCGAGCAGGTCAGGGATGCCCGTCTTCTGCAGCGCCGACACCGGAACGTAGATGGTGTCGCCGCCCCACTCCTCCGGCACCAGGTTCTTCTCGGACAGCCTCTGCTTGATCTGATCGATACCCGGGCTGGGACGGTCCATCTTGTTCACGGCGACGATGATGGGGACGCCCGCGGCCTGCGCGTGGTCGACTGCCTCGAGCGTCTGAGGCATCACGCCGTCGTCGGCCGCTACCACCAGCACCGCGATGTCGGTGACCTGCGCGCCTCGCGCGCGCATGGCGGTGAAGGCCTCGTGGCCTGGAGTGTCGATGAAGGTAATGCGCCGGCCGTTGACGTCCACCTGATACGCGCCGATGTGCTGTGTGATCGCGCCCGCTTCGCCCGCGACCACGTTGGTCTGGCGGATGGCGTCGAGCAGAGACGTCTTGCCATGATCGACGTGTCCGAGCACCGTGACCACCGGCGGTCGCAGGGGCGCATCGGCAGCGGCGACGCGCCGAGGCACAACCCGCTTCGGCGGGAGTGCCGGAGCCGCGGCAGGCTCGAGCACGCGCGCCTTCTCCGCAACCGGCTCGGGTTCGGGCTCGGCGATCGGCTCGGGTTCCGGAACCGGGGCTTCCTCGACCACCTCGGGCTCCTCGACCTTGACGGTGTAGCCCCACTGCTCGCCGATCAGGACCGCCAACTCGGACGACAGGATGCCGTCTTCCTTCACCTCTTCGCCCATGCCGGCGGCGGCGTTGACGATGACCTCAGCGTCGGTATCGAGGCCGGTGGCGAACGCCGCAACGGTCACCGGCGGCCGAATCGTGATGGTGTAGGTCTCTTCTTCCACCTGGACGTCCGTCGGCGCCGGGGCTTGGACTACGGGCTCAGGAGTGACGGCCGGTTGGGCCTGTGCGACCGGAGGCGCCGCTGGCGCCGCCGTCGGCCTCGGCTTGTCCTCGACCGTCTGAGCGAGCGCGCGGGCGCCTCCGCCCAGGCGGACGCGAATCACATCCAGGTATTCCGGCGGGACCCGCGAACTTGCGGTCCTGCCCCCCACCCCAAGCTCCTCGAGGAGCAGGAGGATATCTCTCCCGGATACGTTCAGTTGCTTTGCGAGCTCATAGACCCTCATTTACTGCTCGCCTTGCCTTTCAGACTCTCCGGACGGGTTTCGATCGCCCAGACAGCTTCTCACTTCATCCATGACCGATTGTTCCACCGCCACCCCGAGCGCCCGGCCCAGCTTCTTCTGCTTGATGGCCTGCGCAACGCAGTTTTCATCCCGACAGACATATGCGCCGCGTCCCGCCATCTTTCCCGTCGGGTCCACCTCCACCGCGCCGAGCGGCGTGCGCACGATCCGGAGCAGCTCCGACTTCCCGCGCACCCGCCAGCAGGCGATACACGATCGCTGCGGGATGTGTCGCATCGCGGTCAGCCCTCAGAGGCCGACAGTGACGCGTCCTCCGTCACGACAGCCTCACTCGCAGATGGAACGGACGGAGCAGCGACCTCTTCGTCAGGCTCCGCCGCCTCCACCGGCTGTGGCTCGACTGACTCCGGCTCGATCGGTAGTTCCTCGGCCGGCTGCTGCGCGACCAGGGCCGCTGCTGCCACAGCCTGCTCGGCCGCAGCCTGCTCGGCCGCCTGCGCCTCGCTGCGTATGTCTATGCGCCATCCGGTCAGCCGCGCGGCCAGCCGCACGTTCTGCCCCTCACGCCCGATGGCGAGCGATAGCTGGTTATCCGGCGCGATCACGGTTGCGGAGCGTGTCTTCTCGTCGATGACGACTTTGCTGACCTTCGCAGGGCTGAGCGCGCTGGCGACGTACTTCGCAGGATCGTCGCTCCAGCGCACGATGTCAACCTTCTCACCCCGCAGCTCATCGACCACCGCCTGCACGCGGCTGCCGCGGTGCCCGACGCACGCGCCGACGGGATCCACGTTCTCCTGGCGGGAATACACTGCGACCTTGCTGCGCGCCCCGGCCTCGCGCGCCTGCGCCTTCATCTCCACGATGCCGTCGTGTACCTCCGGCACCTCCAGTTCGAATAGGCGGCGCAGGAGGCCGGGATGGCTGCGTGAAACCAGCACCCGCGGCGTCTTCGTGGTGCGCTTCACTTCGAGGATGTAGACCTTGAGCCGCTCGCCGAAGCGGTAACCGTCCATGGCGCTCTGCTCGGAGGCGGGAAGCACCGCTTCCACTTTCCCCAGATCGACCAAAACGGTGCGGCCTTCCCGCCGCTGAACGACGCCGGTGACGACATCGCCGTCGCGGTTGCTGAACTCCTCGTAGATGATCTCCCGCTCGGCCTCGCGAATGCGCTGCGCCACCACCTGCTTCGCGGTCTGCGCAGCGATCCGTCCGAATTCGGACGGCGAAACTTCGATATCGAGACTCTCGCCGTCCTCGACCGTCGGGTCGAGCCGGCGCGCGTCAGCCAGGGACATCTCGGCGTGCGGGTTCTCCACGTGCTCGACCACGCGCTTGCGGATGAACACCGTCGCCGCGCCCGAGTCCCAATCGATGTCAACATGTATCTCTGAGGCGGCGCCGAAGTGCTTCTTGTAGGCGGACACAAGCGCGGCCTCGATGATCTCGCTCAGTACGTTGAGCGGGATATCTTTCTCGCGCCCCAGATCTCGTAATGCTTGGACAAAGTCCATCTGCATGTTCGTCGGTTCCCTGTATTCAGTTATGTCCTGCCGCCGGCGCCTGGCCGAGCCTGAGGTTCAGACCCCGTTTTCCCGCTGTTTGAACGCCGAAGAGTGGGACATCGCCCACTCTTCGGTCACACACGAGCTTAGACTACCGGCTCAGACGTTGAGTATAACACAGGGCCCAATCATTGGCAAGTCGCGCCGCGGGGCCGCGAGAACGCGGCTGCTTCGCCTTCCGCGGAGGGATCCGATGGTGCGGGAGCTGTCTAGCTGACGCTGATCGTGAACGCCTGCGTCTTCTCCGGCTTTGCGCCCTTCTCCCAGGGTCGGACGTACTCGAGTACGATGGTGGCCTTGCCGGGGCCGGCTGCCCGGAAGGTCCAGGTTTCGACGCCCCCCATGCCCAGGCGACCCTCCGTGGGTCCCGTGAACGTGGATCCCAGGCTTTCCAGAACCGCCTTGTTGGGCGCCTTGGCCAGTCGCCAACTGTAGCCCGTCGTCTGGTTCGAAGCGAGATCGATGGTGAAGGCGCCGCCGACGGGGACTGCCACGGGAATCGGCTTCGCTGACATCGCGGCAGTCACGGTCACGACGACTTTCTCGGCCGCAGCGCCCGGGGAGGCGCTCTTGGCGGCAATCGTGCCGCCTATGCCGAGAGCCAAGACACACCCGAGCATCGTAACCGCAATCCACACCTGCATTCGACCGGGACTGCACGTCATGGGTTTACGCCTCCCGTCCATGTGATGCCTCAGTCCTGCCGAATCGAAACAAACCCCTCCAGCCGACCGATGGCCGCCGAAATCTGCCCCAGATCCCCGCCGTCGGGCAGCCGAATCTCGATCTGGATCTCCTGCAAGCCCATCTGCCCGGCATCCAGCACGCGCAGGTATTCGATGCCCACGCCTTCGGCCTCCAACGCCTGCTGAATTTCGGGGATGCGCGAGCGGGCGTCGCGCATGCTGAATACGATTTGGGCGTCCCGGCGCCGGGCTATCACCCGCAGCTCGAATGAGCGCATGAGGGTGAGCGTGACCAGCACGACGACTGTGGCGACAGCGCCAACCCAGAGGCTCTTGCCGCCGAGGCCGGCGCAGATGCCGATCGCCGCAACCGCCCACAGGCTGGCCGCGGTAGTGAGGCCGCTGACCATGTTCCCGTGGCGCATGATGGTGCCGGCTCCCAGGAAGCCCATCCCGGTGGCCACCTGAGAGGCGACGCGGCTGGGGTCGGCGTTGCCGGCGAAGCTCATCGACGCCAGCGTATACACCGCCGAGCCGACGCAGACGAGGATATGCGTCCGCAGTCCTGCCGGACGATACCGCGATTCCCGCTGCCAGCCAACCACACCGCCAAAGATGACGGCTACGATGATCTTCAGCAGCACCTCGATCGGGTAGGGCATGCCGTTACCTCGGGCACGTCTCCAGCAGCAGTTCCTGCAGTGCCGACGCCACTTCGTCCGCTCCCACCGTGCGCGTCGCCCCCGCGCGCCGCCGCACCTCCACCTTACCCTCGCCCGCCATCCGGCCAACCACCACCTGGCCCGGAATGCCGATGAGATCGGCGTCCTTGAACTTTACGCCTGGGCGCTCGGCGCGGGTCTCGAGAAGCGCGTCGAAACCGGCCGTCCGTAGGTCACCGTAGATGCGCTCGGCCAGCTCGCGCTGCACCGGATCGTCATGGTTCACCGGAATCACGATAACGTCGAATGGCGCGACGGACGTCGGCCAGATGAGGCCGGAGTCATCGTGGAAGTGCTCGGCAATGGCGGCGATCATGCGGGTGCTGCCCAGACCGTAGCACCCCATCTGGATGGGCTTGCGCTGGCCGTCCTCGTCGAGGAAAAACGCCTCCAGGGGTCCGCTGTACGCCGTTCCCAGCTTGAAAACGTGCGCCAGTTCTATGCCTCGATAGCTCTCCAGCGCCCGGCCGCAGTTCGGGCACAGGTCCCCTGCCTCCGCATTCCTGATCTGCGCCCACTTGCTCACCTCGAAATCGCGGCCCCAGTTGACGTTGAGCAGGTGCACATCGGCCGCATTGCCGCCAGTGACGAAGTTCCGCTCGACCTTGAGTTCCTCGTCCGCGATGATCTCCACGATCGAACGACGAGATTCCTCGCTCCCGCTCGGAATGACGGGATTGAGCCCGACCGGTCCGGCGAAGCCGACTGGAGCCGTGCTGACGCGCTCGACCGTCGCCGCGTCGGCCATATGGAGTTTGCCGCCACCCAGAGCGTCGCGCAGCTTATCCTCGCTTAGCTCCCGGTCGCCGCGCACGAGGGCAGCCACCACGCGGCCGTCGTGCGTGTACAGCAGCGTCTTCACCAGTTTCCGCGCGGGCAGCTTGAGGAAAGCGGTCACCGCTTCGATGGTCTTCGCGTCAGGCGTATCGACGGGTTCGCGGGGCAGCATCTCCTCCGTCGGCTCGGCCGGCGGCGCCGCGGCGACCTTCGCGACCTCTGCCGTCGCGGCGTAGCCACACTGCAGACAGCGCAGGTAGTGGCTTTCGCCCGACTCCGTTCGCAGCTCGAACTCCTTCGTGTCCCACCCCCCGATGACGCCGCCGGAGGCATCCACAACGTCATACGGAATCCCGATGCGCTTCAGGATGCGGTGGTAGGCCGCCACCATGATGTCGAACGAGCGGTCGAGGCCCGCGATATCGCGGTCGAAGCTGTAGGCGTCGTGCATCGAGAACTCGCGCAGCCTGATCAGGCCGCCGCGAGGTCGCGGGTCGTCGCGGAACTTCGTCTGGATCTGGTACAGCGTCAAAGGCAGGTCGCGGTATGATCGGACCTCCGCGCCCACCAATGTGGTCAGCACTTCCTCGTGGGTCGGGCCCAGGCAGAATGGCCGGCCATTGCGATCCTTAAGCCGCATCAGCTCCGGGCCCAAGTAGTCTGCGCGGCCGGTCTTCTCCCACAACTCGAGCGGGTGGAGCGTCGGCAGCAGCACCTCCTGCGCGCCCACCGCGTTCGACTCCTCTCGCACGATCGCCTCCAGCCTGTGAGCGACGCGCACGCCGAGGGGCAGGAGCGAGTAGACGCCTGCTACGAGCTGGCGGATATAGCCGGCGCGAAGAAGCAAGCGATGACTTGCCAATTCGACCTCGCTCGAAACCTGTCTGAGCGTGGGCGCGAATAGGTGCTCAGTGCGCACGTGGTGCTCCTGTCGTCACTTGCCGCCTGCGCCGACTTCCTTCCCGCGAGCATAGGCGACCGCGATGTCGGCGCGGGTGATCTCATGATGGTACATCTCCGTGGCGCGGAAAAACTGCACCATGGCCGGATCGTCGAGCTGCTTGAGGCGCTGCAGCAGCACGTAGCCGGGCGTGTGCTCGCTCGCGCCCATGACGGCCTGCGTCTCCGCGCTCTGCATGAAATGCTCGTGAGCGGCGCGCTCGGCCTCGACCAGGCGCGGCTCCAGATCGTCCCATTCTTCCTTCGTCAGGCGGACTGCGTCCATATATACACTCTCTCTTCCGTGGCCGCTGACACGGCGGGCGGGAGGCCCACCGCCAGAGGCAGGTGACGCCCCGTTCGACCGGTTCACCGCGCTGCGACCGCGATCATTATCGTCTCATCCGGCGCGAGGCCGGCAATCTCCGCCTGGGCGAGGGCGAGAACCTGTGCCGAACTGATCAACCCCGACAGGTCCACGATGCGCCCGCGCATACCCAGGAACAACTGCGGCAGCGCGGCGCCCGCGTCTCCGTACCTGGTATGCTCGCCCAGCAACGCAGCTACTGCATCCCGCGCCCGGGCCGCCTCACACGCCTGCGCCGTTCCCCGGGGCAGCAGCAGCCGCACGATCCCTTGCCGGTCTACCAGCGCCAGCGTGTCGCGCCGCTGTTTCACCAGCCCGAACAGCCGTCGCTGCTCCCGTGATCCCCGGTAGGCGCGGAGCAGGCCGCTCTCCGCGACTGTGGTGAGCTGGCCCGGATCAAGGCGCATCGAATTCGCCGCTGCCCCTGCCCGTTCCTCGTCTGAGGCCGCGGTCTGGGCCAGATCGCGCTCCCGCAACTCAGTCTGGCCGGTCGCGACGGCGCGCAGCACCGCGGTGGCAGCGTCGTACTCCACATCGACCGTCACGCTCTCCGGATCGGCGCCGGCGCGGACCGCGGCCTCGGCCGCCTCTCGCCTGATCTGCAATACATCCGTCTCTGTCGCCTCCGGAACGGTGCGCTCGACTACGTCGCGCACGACGGCCAGCGCGGTTCCGATCGCCGAGACGACGGGCGCGTTCGGCGCCAGCCTCACCGGCATGTCGAGGCGCGCGCCGACCGCGGGCACGAGCGCGGTCGCTCCTCCCCCGCCCGCGACCAGGCCGATGGTCGCTGCCGTGAGGCCCCTATCCGCCAGCAGAGATTCCACTGTGCGGGCGGCCTTCAGCGCCGCGGCTTCCGCAAACGCCGCAGCCGCCTGGTCGCCGGACGTGCCCAGCCGCGCGCCGAGAGCAACCAGGCCCAGCCGCGCCGAGTCGGGATTCCCGCATGACCAGTCGCCCTCCGGCACCCGTCCTGCGGCATTCGCAGCGCAGGTGAGCGTCACGCCGATTCTCTCACCTGCCCCGGTTTCGAGCGCGATGTAGTCCGGCGGGTCTCCTTCCATAGGAGAGAGCGCAATCGCCCTGAGATCGCCTCCCAGGTCCTCAGGAGCGGTGAAGCACGAATACTGGAGGCCGGCGAGGTGCGCGCTGCGCGGGCCGACGTCGGTAATGCTCGATCCGCTGACCCTGGGCATCGACCCCCCGGCGACGCCGATGGTGCGGACATCCAGGGTGCGCAGGAAGAGGCGAT